>JAMOOR010000126.1 GCA_027065235.1 Thermotogaceae bacterium
GTCTTGTTCTGACAGATACTTTTCCACTTTCCATTTCTTTATCACCAAGTATGAACATGTATGGAACTTTTCTCATCTGATTGTCTCTTATCCTGTATCCGAGAGTTTCCCTTCTTGAGTCAACTTCCACTCTTATTCCGTTTTCCTCCAATTTATTTGCAACCTTTTTAGCATAATCAATATGTTTGTCAGATATTGGAATTATCGCTACTTGCACTGGCGCAAGCCATGTTGGAAAAGCCCCAGCGTAGTGCTCTATAAGAATTCCGAAAAATCTTTCAATAGAACCGAAAATCGCCCTGTGAATCATAACCACGCGGTGCTCCTTATTGTCTGGGCCTATATAGTTGACATCAAATCTTTCTGGCATCAAAAAGTCAAGTTGCACAGTAGCACATTGCCATTCCCTTCCAAGTGAATCCTTAATCATGAAGTCTATCTTTGGGCCGTAAAAGGCTCCTTCTCCTTCTGCTATTTTGTACTCAAGGCCTATGGAATCAAGAGCTGCCTTCAGTGCGCTTTCTGCTTTCTGCCATGTTTCTTCATCTCCCATATGGTCCTCTGGCATGGTGGAAAGTTCAGCTCTGTATGTGAATCCAAAGGGAGAGTAAATCTTATCTATGAGTTTTATAACACCGATTATTTCTTTTTCTATCTGATCGGGAGTGCAGAATATATGGGCATCATCTTGAGTGAAAGCCCTAACCCTCAAAAGTCCATGGAGAACTCCACTTCTTTCGTACCTGTGAACTTTACCAAATTCGAACATCCTCATCGGAAGATCTCTATAAGATACAGATCTTGACTTGAATATGAGTATATGTCCGGGACAATTCATTGGTTTTACAGCGTACATCGTATCTTCCTTTTCTGTGAAGTACATGTTCTCTTTGTAGTGATCCCAATGTCCCGATTGATGCCACAACTTCACATTCATTACAAGTGGTGTAATAACTTCAACGTATCCGGCTTCTTTATGAAGCTCCCTTGAAAATTTCATCAACTCGTTAAGAACGATGCTCCCTTTTGGAAGGAAGAAAGGCATGCCGGGAGCAATATCGGTATCTATCATGAATAGATCGAGTCTTGGCCCTAATTTTCTATGATCTCTCTTCTTCGCTTCTTCAAGCATGTTCAAATAATCGTCAAGATCCTTTTTCTTCGCAAAGGCGGTTCCATATATTCTCTGGAGCATTGGATTTCTCTCGTCGCCCCTCCAGTAAGCACCCGCCAGCGAAAGGAGCTTGAAGTGTTTCACCTTCCCTGTTGAAGGAAGGTGGGGGCCTCTACAGAGGTCAACGAACTCACCCTGTTTGTAGAAAGATACTGTCTCATCTTCTATTTCCTTTATAAGCTCTACTTTGTAAACTTGCCCCCTTTCCTCCATCATCTTTATTGCATCATCTTTTGGAAGCTCAAATCTTTCTATTTTAAGATCTTCTTTTATTATCTTTTTCATCTCTTCCTCTATTTTTGGAAGATCATCTTCCGTTATTTTTCCATCGACGATTTCTATATCGTAGTAAAAGCCATTTTCAATAACCGGACCTATACCGAGCCTTACCCTATCTTTTCCAAAGAGTCTTGTTACAGCCTGAGCCATTATATGAGCCATTGTGTGTCTATACACTTCTGGAGCTCTTTCGTGATCCAAGGTGATTATCTCCACCTTCGCGTCATTTTCGATGGGTCTTTCAAAGTCCCACAGGTTGCCGTTCACTATAGCCGCTATACCTTCTCTTTCCAATCTTTTAGATATTTTGGCTGCTATTTCTTTTGGAGTAACTGGGCCTTCGAATTCCATCACATCACCGTTTGGCAAAGTGATCTTTATCATGATTAAACCCCCTTTGGCTAAATATTATTTTTCTGCGTCTTTAATCGCTTCTTCCAAAAGGTTCTCTGGATTTTGCACATCTTCAGGGTAAGATGCTATCCCGATTTTGAGATCGAGCTTTATGAAGAATTTTCTTAAATCTTTTTCCACATTTATTATCCTTAAAAACTCCGCTGTTATCCTCCTTTTTAAAGTAAGCAGAAAGCCTGGTATGGGATTTGGAACAAGTATAGCAAGTTCTTCTAAGGATATAGAGTATATCTTTCCCTTATCTTCCACTATTTCTTCAAGCTTTTCTATTGATCTGATGATCGTTTCTATCATGACCGATTGACCATATATCCTTGCCAGCCTATCGAAATTTAACACTTTCATATAGAGGATCCCCAGACCTTTATTGGTTTTGGAATACCTTTTTATATCGATGTCTAAAGCATTCTTATTAAGGTTTCTCGTGATAGGATCAACGTTAGGTTCGTATATGATCGAGATAAGATCCTTGTATGATTTATTTATAGTTTCAAGATCTTTGATAAGCATTTCAGCAACAACTTTTTTCCATTTGTTTATCTTATTCTTTTCCATGAAATCAACGGAAAGTACCCCTAACACTTTATCATTCG
>JAMOOR010000127.1 GCA_027065235.1 Thermotogaceae bacterium
TACGAGTATGCCGAGATACTCCATAAATTAGGAAAAGATGATAAAGCTAAGGGAATTTTGACAGATCTTTTAAGTAGGGACCTTACCATGTCGTTGAAAGAAAAGGTCGAAGAGCTTCTAAGTAAAGTAAAGTGAACTACTGACATGGTTTTGGAAAAGGGGCGATAAGCCCCTTTTCCTTTTTTTGGGACTTTCCAACGAACTGTGTAAAAGCATAGTTAGACACAATTAAATCCTCCCTTCAAATATTTGTTTTTAATTGCCCGTAAATTTTTCTGCAATTTTATGGAGAGTACCGCAGATTTACTTGTTGTTGAAATATATCCCGGTCATCATAAACCTTACTATTTGAAGAGAAAAGGACAATCTGCTGATATTTATATACGCGTGGGAGCTTCCTCTCGAAAAGCATGAAAGCTAAAAAGATCCTGGACGGATTTTTATTTTTTCACATTTTTCAGGATATACTCAACAATTTTAAGGCCTTCATTTTCGGTGGATTCTTTAACGGATCCATCAGGCAAATGAATATGATGGGGATACGTTTTGATATTTCTGTGATGGGGAGCGTTGTCCCACCTCGCTATCAAATTCCCATTTGAATCCACCCAGTGATAGGAGTATCTTCTACCTTTAAGTGATAACTTTTCTCGCAAATATAAAACAGACCCGTCTATAAAAACTGCACGGGCGTATATATAAAGCAGGCCCTCTTCGTTTATGTATCTTATCAACTCGAGTTTCTTTACCAGTTCGCTATCATCTAATAATTTCAACATCCGTAGCATCGTCTATTTCCTCCAGTTTTTTCTTCAATATCTTCCTGTATTCCACAAGCGCTTCCCATTCTATCAGATCATCCCATTTCTCAAACTCTTCAGAAGTTTGCTCGACTTCTCTTTTGAACTCTTCGAAGGTTTTCCCGTACTTTTTCTCATATTGCTCTAACTTTGAATTAACGCTATCAAGCTCATAAAGAGTTCTAAGTTTTGCAAGAAGCTTTATTTCTTCAATAGAGACTTTTAGTTTCATGCTTTAACCCCCTTCCCTCACCTTAATGTCCATATATCTATTTGTATCTGCATTTGACCTCTAACGCCATTATATCAATATCAACCGTTCCATTGATAAGAGATGAATTCAATCAATTTAGCATTTAACTATCCACGGCGTTCTTTGTTTCCAGAATACCGTTTTTCATATAGACAATTTCATCACACATTTGCAGTGTACTTCTTCTATGTGATACGACCACTATTATTCGGTCTTTCTTTATCTTTTGCAGCATTTCCATTATTTTTCTTTCCGCCTTTTCATCTATAGCTGCGGTTGCCTCATCAAGGAGAAGCACTTCCGGATCTTTAGCGATAACCCTTGCAAGCAATATCATCTGCTTCTGACCACCAGAAAGTTCCACACCCGATTTTCCAAGCATTGTGTGATATCCATTTGGTAAATTTTCTATCATTTGATCTATCCCTAACTTTCCGCAAATTTCTTTCACTAACTGATCATCTATACTTGTATCCAGTTTTATGCTCTCAAGCACCGTTCCATTGAATATCCTCACATCCTGGTTTATATATCCTAACTTCCTTCTATACCTATACAAAGATATCTCCTTTCCCTCTACATCTCCTATCAGGTAATAACCGTTGTAATCACCATAAAGAAGTGTCAAAATCCTCAGCAATGTGCTCTTTCCACTACCGCTATCACCCCAGAGCCCGTATATTTTTCCCTTTTCGAATTTGAAAACTGCATCCTTCAAAATTTCCCTATCGCCTATGGAATATTTCAGTTTTCCTGACAGATAGCCTATAGAAGCTGGAAATTTGCTGCCTTCCTTTTCCTCAGGAAGGCTCATGAACTTTTCTATTCTTTCAAAATGGACTGTCATACTACTAAAATACGCACTGAACCTGACAAAGAACCTGAAGTTACTGACAATCCCTCGTGAATACCTTAAAAATGCCATCATTGTTCCCACAGTAGACATACCCTTAAATACAAGAAAAGCTCCGAACGCAAGTGTTATGATACTGAAAGCTTCAAGAGTTACAACTGTTGATGTAAACTCCTCGATCAACGCCTTGTCAAATAAGAATTTTCCTTTTGTGTAGTTCTTGGACTTTTCCATAACACCTTTTTCCACCCAGCTGTAATAAGCGTTTCCCTTATAATGTTCATAATCATCATATACTTCACTGACCTGGTTGTTTATATCGTCAAGACCTTTTCGCTTGAAGTCCGCTACTTTCGTTTCTTTTTTGCTGTAGTAGCGCATCAATATAGCGTATATTGGAAGCACGGGTATTATGAGAAGCGCGTATCTATAATCGACTAAAAACATTGCGACAAGCGTGACCGAAAATGTGCCAAGGTTTGCAAAAATTTGCGGAAATAGTTCCGATAAAACGCTGCCTGTCATAACTGTTTGCATCGGTCACAAAAAGTCTT
>JAMOOR010000128.1 GCA_027065235.1 Thermotogaceae bacterium
TATAGTAGAGGGCATAATGGGCAAGCTTTCGTAAAGAGGGGGGGACATCCCCCTCATATTTTGGGGGTGCTAATATGGAAGAAAAAGAAAAGAACGAGAATAAAGATAAAGAAAAAGAAAGGGAAGGAATAAAATCAAAAGGAAAGTATTCTAAAATAAGGCTGGCAGCAGCCGGAATAGTTGTCTTAATAGCGCTCCTTTTAGTCCTTGTAAGGGTTATGAACTTTAACAGACCTCCGCTAACCCCAAGTGTTATTTCACCTCAAAATGGAATTGAAATAAATACTGATGAAGTTATATTAAAATGGCAAGATAGTGACCCTGATGGCGATAAAATTTATTACGACCTCTATTTATCTATTGGTGGTGGAGATTTTAAGAAGGTTTTAGAGAATTCGACTGCCACAAGCTATATGGTTAAAATCATTCCAGGAACAAATTACAAGTGGAAAGTCATAGCAAAGGACGGTAAAGGTGGAGTCGTTGAAGGACCTGTGTGGACGTTCCATTCAAAAGAAAATAATCCTCCAGCAGTCCCTATTGCGTTGAATCCTCAAGTTGGAGAAACACTCAGCAGTACTCAGATTACCCTAAGCTGGGACTGCCATGATATAGATGGTGATTCTCTGGAGTACAAAGTCTTTTTAGACGGGCATTTGGTAACCATCACAAAAGAAAACAATTATAAGATATCTGTTGACTATGGGAATCATACATGGAAGATTGAAGCTATTGATTCAAGAGGAGCGAAGAGCGAAGGAGGACCTTGGAATTTTTCTGTTGCAAAGTTGAACCATCCTCCCGTGGTTAGCATACTTTACCCCAAAGGAGAAGTTAAAGGGGAAAGTGTTACCTTAAAATGGAGTGGGAAAGATCCAGATGGAGACAAACTTATATATAAGGTATATCTAAACGAAAGGCTGCTAGAAGAAACCACAGGTGAATCGACTATATTAAAACTTAAACCTGGAAAATACACGCTTAGAATCATTGTTACCGATGAAAAAGCAATTTTTCAAGATGAAAAGAGCTTTGTTGTCAGTGTAGAAAAGAAGGCTAATATGCCACCTCTTCCTCCCTTTGGTCCAACACCGTACAACGGTGCGACAGTGCAAGGAGGTAAGATAGCTCTTAATTGGGCAAGTGAAGACATGGATAGTACAAAACTTACATATGATCTCTATATCGATGGAAGGTTGGTTGTAAATGATTTGGCGGTGCCTAAGTACTATGGAACGTTTACTACTGGGAAACACACCTGGCAAGTTATTGTAAAAGATGATGCAGGAAACGTTGTAAAAGGGCCTGAATGGAACTTTGTGGTTGTAAAAAAGCAAGTTATGGAAAAACCAAAAGTCAAAAAGGTTTTCATAGCCGGCGGTGTTGAAGGAGTTTACATTGTTGAAGTTCCAACACTCAAAGTTCTTTACAATTTCTCTTTGTTCCCTGCGTATTCAATATCAAGTTTTGAAAAAGAAGTTCTTATAGGCAACGACAGAACGTTGATTTCAATGAAGGTAGTTGGAGATTACCTAGAAGTTCAAAGAACTTGGGATATGCCGTCAAAAATAACAGATGTTTATATAGATGAAAGTGGAACATACGCTGCGGGAGCAGATTTCGTTTATGTTAACGGTAAGGTTTACAAGATAAAGAATAACGGATCTTTTGCGGTTTCTGAAGGTAGAATATACCTTGCAGTTGGAGACTCTGTAAAAGTTTATAGTAATAGCATGAATATTCTTTCAACAATAGGTATTGGGGAATATGTAAAGAGGGTAAAAATATTCCAAGATAAACTTTTTGTCTTTACAAGCAGTTCTTTTGCCGTGGTTGAAAATGGAAGAGTTAACAAGATTTCCCTACCTTCCCCGGAAGATGCCACTTATTCAAAAGGAATTTTCTATGTGGCCGACAGTACTTTGGGGATTGTCGAACTTGATAGCAACCTAAATCCAGTCAATGTTACGAATATAGATGGGGCAAAAAGAGTGTGGATTTACGATGGATACGTAATAGTTTTTGGGAAGGGGATGTATGTTTTGAAGGAGGGAACAGTTATAAGGAAAATAGGTATTGGAGGAGATGTTAAGAAAGTATGTGGAGAATATTATGTGACGGATGGAAAAGTCTATAACGAAAACAGAGTCGTATATGAAGGAAAAAAGATAGATGCAATAAGTTGTGGAAAAAAAGGACTAGCAGTTTTGGATGATGGATTTTTAGTTGTAAATGGAAAAAGGTTGAATTACAGAGGTTACGATGTTGGATTTTACGAAGGAAGTTATTACGTTGCTGGAGGAGATGTTACATATATCTTTGATGAAAGCGGAAAACTTCTTAGCAAATATGGAAAGCCCTCGGTTTTGATTTCAAGAAACGGATATGCGTCAAGTTACAACATAGTGTGGAGTCTTATAGACGGAAAAGAGGAAA
>JAMOOR010000129.1 GCA_027065235.1 Thermotogaceae bacterium
TTCCTGAAAATTCATCATATTCATTGATTATCTTGCAAAATCGCGTAAATACTCCTGATTTCGTACGGTAGTGCAAAACAAACGTGTCTATGTAGAGAAAGACGAAAGGTGCGAAAGACTCTATCAGGTGAAACAAACTGAAAGAAGGTTCCATTATGATCAACCCATATTGAGTATGAATTTTATCGCACGTGCTCGATCTAATGAAAGAACTACCTGAAAGAGTGATAAAACGCAAAAGCTAATAGGTTCTATACACAAGACATTTAGAAAAGATACACTGTAAAATCTGAGAATCCCGTCTGTGCATTGTTTTATGCCGGCATATCAACGAACGTCGATTACTTCCTTTCTTGAGTTGATCATGCCTCTTCTTAAACCTTGAAAGGTTCATTTCTTTCATATTTCATAAAAGCTTTACCTTAATCAATAATACCTTTCGTTTATCTCCATATCAACCTTTAAGGGAACTTTTAGTTTTACAGCGTTTTCCATTTCTTCTTTCACGATTTTTTTCATCTCTTCAATTTCATAATCGGGAACTTCAAAGACAAGCTCGTCATGAACCTGCATTATCATCTTTGATTTCATGCCTTTTATCCTTCTGTGTATATTTATCATTGCTATTTTGATGATATCGGCAGCTGTTCCCTGAATCGGGGAATTTACAGCAAGTCTTTCACCTTCTGAGCGTATGTTCTTATTTTTAGACCTTATTTGCGGTATCTCCCTTTTTCTCCCAAACAAAGTTCTTACTTCACCTTTTTCCTCCGCCTCTTTGATCTTTTTTTGCATGAACTTCTTAACTCCAGGATATAGATTGAAATAGCCTTCGATCATCCTCTGAGCATCTTTCACCGGTACTTTAAGCCTTGAAGCAAGGCCGTAGGGTGTTACTCCATAAATTATCGAGAAGTTGATCATCTTACCTACTCTTCTCATGTGATCGTCGACCATATCTTCATGAACTCCAAAGGCCTTCGCCGCCGTCATTCTGTGTATATCAAGATCCTCTGTAAAAGCTTTTATAAGATTTTCATCTTCGGAAAAATGAGCCAATACTCTAAGTTCTATTTGGGAATAATCAGCACTTAATATCCACCAACCTTTGAGTTGTGGCGCTATCGCCTTTCTAACTTCCCTTCCCTCGTCATCCCTCTTTGGTAGATTCTGAAGGTTCGGATCAGAACTTGAAAGCCTACCAGTTGCCGTACCAGTTTGGTTAAAAGATGTGTGAACCCTTCCTGTCTTTGGATTTACAAGTTTTGGTAAAGCATCTACATAAGTGGATTTCAGTTTTTGGTACTTTCTATATTCCAAAATCAATCTTGCTATCTCATAATCTTGCGCCAGCTCTTCTAAAGCCCCAGCACTCGTTGACATTCTTCCAGTTCTAGTTTTTTTCCCCGTTTTTATACCAAGTTTGTTTAGGATTTTAGCAACCTGTATAGACGAATTTATATTAAACATCTCACCAGCTTCTTCATATATTCTTTTTGCTATCTCATCCATTTTATACTGATACTTTTTTGAAAGCTCTTTAAGATAGCTTGTATCAAAGTAAACACCCGTCAGCTCCATATCGACAAGAACGGGGATTAGGGGCATTTCTATTTTGTGAAGAACGTTTTCAAGGTCATCATCTTTAATAAGTTTATACAACTTTTTATAAAGCCTATATGTGATATCCGCATCTTCTGCCGAATATTCGGTTGCTTTCTTAACATTAACATTTGAAAAGTTCATTTCGAACAGGGGAGTGGTACTCTTAGGGGCAACCTCCTCATACGGTATCATTCTATAACCTAAAAATTTCATCGCCATTTCATCAAGAGAAAAGCGTTTCTCATCAGGATTTAAAAGCCATGCAGCGATCATGGTATCAAAATGTGGAGTGACCGGATCCACGTCGTTTACTTTTAAAACCGCCAGGTCGTATTTTATATTCTGGCCAATAACTTTAGAGCCTTCAAATAACCTTCTTAGCTGCTTTTTTGCAAACTCCTCATCTATATTCTTTTCACCTTTGTGACCAACTGGGATGTAATACGCTCTTCCTTCCTCATTCGATAGTGAAATCCCTACTATCTTTGCACTTATAGGATCAAGGGAAGTGGTTTCAAGATCAACTGCTACAGTCTTTCCTATCATATCGTTTATAACTTCTTCAAATTCTTTTTCATCGTTTACAGTTTTATAGAGCTTTTCAAGCTTAACTTGAAGTCCCAACTCTTTCATTATAGAGGAAAATTCAAGATCTTTAAGAACTGCTATGAGTTTCTTTTCATTGTAGCCTCTGTAAAGAAGTTGAGCTAGATTAACTTCAACTGGAGCATCCGTCCTTAAAACAACTAGTTCCAAACTTTTATAAGCATTTTCCTTGCCAGCCACTAAAGCTTTTCTTATTCTCTCCCTTAGTTTACTTAAGTTCT
>JAMOOR010000130.1 GCA_027065235.1 Thermotogaceae bacterium
AGCTCTGCAGGTATACATCCACCGCTTGGTCCACCTATTTGCACAGCTTTGAATTTTCTGTTTTTTACGATCCCTCCGCCAATATCAAATATAATTTCTCTGAGCGTTATTCCCATTGGGACTTCTATAAGGCCCGTCCTTTTTATCTTTCCTGCCAGTGCAAACACTTTTGTCCCCTTGCTCTTTTCCGTTCCATATTGAGCGTACCAATCCCCACCATTGTTTATTATTCTTGGAACATTAGCAAAAGTCTCAACATTGTTGATATTTGTTGGTTTTCCCCAAAGCCCTTTTTCCGCTGGGTAAGGTGGCCTTGGACGTGGGACTCCTCTTTTTCCTTCAATTGATGCGATAAGCGCTGTTTCCTCACCACACACAAAAGCTCCTGCACCTTCTCTTATTTCAATGTCAAAGGAGAAGGATGTTCCAAGGATGTTCTCACCCAAAAGTCCCATTTTCCTTGCGTCTTCAATTGCTTTTGAAATCCTTTTCACTGCAAGGGGATATTCAGCTCTGATGTAAATGTATCCTTTCGTTGCGCCAGTAGCATAGGCAGCTATCAACATTCCCTCAAGAACGCTGTGGGGGTCTCCTTCTATGGTAGCTCTGTCCATGAACGCTCCCGGATCTCCTTCGTCAGCATTACATATGAGGTACTTTACATCACCTTTTGCGTTTTTAAGAAAATTCCATTTAAGCCATGTTGGAAATCCAGCACCACCTCTTCCACGCAGACCAGACTTCTTTATCTCTTCAATTACATCATCAGGTGTCATTTCAAACAACGCCTTCGCAATTGCCTGATACCCTCCAACTGATATGTAATCTTCTATACTTTCTGGGTCGATAAGCCCACAATTTTTAAGGACAATCCTCACTTGCTTTTTATAAAAATCATTATCCCAAAGATTTTTGTATTCAAATTTCCTTTGCTTTCCTCCAAAAAACTCTTTATTTAAATCAATCACTCCAACGATATTTTTCTTGTAAACCTTTCCATTCAATGCTGCTTTTACAATCTCTTCCGCTAATTTTTCGTCGACTTTCATATAAGATACTCTCATTCCACCCGGATAAACGACATCGAGAATCGGTTCTGCCCAGCACATTCCTATACATCCAACCGTTGTTATATCTGAATTTGGTGCAAGACTTTTAACAGCTTTAAGAACTTTGTCAGCACCAGCAGCTATTCCACATGTCCCGTATCCGACAATAAAACTAACACCTTTTTCTATTTTCGAGCGTTTCTCTTCAAGCAATTTCTCTCTCAGAGTATTCAATTCAGACAGGCTTGCAACTTTTGGCATTTTTCTCAGCCTCCTTTATTTCAATAATAATGTCCCTAAGTTTATCTGGATTCATTTTTCCGTATATCTTTCCGTTGATTTCTACAGCTGGTGCAAGAGCGCAAGCTCCAAGACAGGCTACTCTTTCAATGGTAAAAAGACAGTCATCGGTGGTCTCGCCAACACCTATTCCAAGAAAGTCTTTTAGGAAGTCAAGGAGAGTTTTTCCACCCTTAACGTGACACGCTGTTCCTTGACAGACCCTTATTATGTATTTACCGCGTGGTTTCAATCTAAATTGCTCGTAGAAGGTTGCAACGCCGTAAACCTTGGAAAGAGGAACATCAAGGTATTCCGCTACATCTAAAGCATCTTTCATGGAAATGTATCCCTTTTCTTCTTGTATATGCTGCAACGCCTTTATCAAATATGAGGGATCCTTTGGAACACCAAATTTCTCCTCCATAATCTCACGCCCCCTTTCAAATTCTTTCATGTTATATTATTCACATTAATCCATAGAAAGTCTGTAACCCATGTTACATTGTGAATAATTTCTTATATGTTTTTATGTAAAGTGATGTGATTAGCGATAAAAACTTTCGGTGAATTTCCTATGCTTCCTATGAATCAACAATAAATTGATAAAAATTTCTCAAGGATGCCCAATATCCTCTTTTCGGCACTTTCTGGTGTGTCTACCGTGATTTCATAGAATATTTTGGATGGTCGAGAGGTGAGAAATAGGATTCTATTTCCAAGAAATGATGCTTCTTTGGGGTCATGAGTAACTGCTAAAACAGATATTTCAAATTTTTTCTTAAGTTCTAAAAAGTCTTTTATCAGTTTGATCTTTATATGATAATCCAATGACGAAAAAGGCTCATCTAAAATTAAAAAGTCTGGATTCACCATTAATGCTCGTGCTATATTAACTCTCTTTTTCATTCCTCCTGACAACTCTGAAGGATAGTACTTTTTAAACTTTTCCAATCCGACCATGAAAAGAACTTTATCTGAAAGAGTCTTGTCCTCATTGACAAAGAGAAGATTTTCTTCTACTGTGAGCCATGGTATTAACCTGTCTTCTTGAAATGCGAACCCTAATTTTCCATAGTTTTTGAAAATCTCCCCGGA
>JAMOOR010000131.1 GCA_027065235.1 Thermotogaceae bacterium
TGGAAGAAGTCCCATCTGCCTGGCTCTCTTTATAGCCACCTTTATCATTCTCTGGTGTTTTGCACAGTTTCCACTTATTCTTCTTGGAATAATCTTCCCTTTCTCATTGATAAATTCCTTCAAAAGTTTTACATCTTTATAATCAACGTAATCTACTTTCATTTCACACAATCTACACTTTTTTACCTTTTTCCTCCTTCTCCTTCTTATAGCCATTCAAAGCACCTCCTTTTAAAATGGTGGTTCATCTTCATCAGTTATATCTTCATCGGGATACTCTTCGTTGAGGTCAATTTCCTCTTTACCATCAAGATCAATCTCTTCTTCATAACGAGAAGTTTTTATCTCCTCATCGATGTCTATAGGTATATCTTCAAGATTCTCTTCCACATCGATATCGCCCGACGCAAAATCACCTGAGATATAACCAGCTGCCGGACCTTCGGGTTTTCTATCAAGCGGCACTACATTATATGCGTATATTTCGTAAGTAGTTCGTTTTTGTCCCATTCTATCTGTCCACCTGTTGGAGCGTAATTCTCCTTCTACTAATATTAATCTTCCCTTTGTTAGGTATGTAGACACAAAATTAACGATATTTTCATTGAAAGAGAAGATATTAAAAAAATCGGTGTCCCCATTATCATTTCCTGCTTGTCTTCTCCTTCTATCCACAGCTATCCTAAACCTAACCACTCTTGAACCAGACGGGGTCATCCTCTCCTCTGGATCGGCAACAAGCCTTCCAACGAGAATGACTTTGTTAAAAGACTTCACCTTACTCCACCTTCTCTTCAATCATATCGGTTTTCTTGTTTCTGCTCTTTCTTTCCTTCTTTTCAATATCAAATCTCCTAAAGGTTTGCCATCTTATGATCTGTGGGGTGATTCTATAGAAGTACTCCAATTCTCCTAACTTTTCTCCATCTGCCCTGAAGTAAATTATCGTGTAATCTCCCTCTGTGTAATGCTTGATCTTGTAGGCAAATTTCTTTATACCCCATCTCTCTATACCACCGTTTCCCATGCTTTCTTCGAGTGTTCCTCCAACTCTTTCCTTGATTATGGAGATTACCTTGTTTACCAGTTCGTTCCTTTCCTCTTCTGGAACGTCGGGTGCAATGATAAACATCGTTTCATAAACCCTAAGCTTGTCTGCCACTTACTTCACCTCCCTCGGACCTTTTTTGGGTCTTTCGCTTTTTGCGAAAGACGGGACACCTGATGTAATATACATTAAAGTTGCCAAACAATCAACAACAATATCACTAGTGCAAAATCAAATGTGTCTATTATGTGTCTATTACTATTTACTATTAAGTTTTAGCCTAGGTACCTCCCTGTATTTATCTTTATTTATCTTTTCTTATCCTGCGTTTTGTACCTACCTAATTCCTCATATCTAACTTTGTAATAACCCGCATCAACAAATAAACAGGGATGGGGGCTTAACATTTTTCTCCATTTCCCTTAGTATTTGAATAGGGAGGAGGTGATCTTATGCCATCATTTGAAAATGCATTCTCCACGTTGGATTTGGGGGAAAAGATCAGCAAGGATGAGCTCGTAAGAGCTATAAGGTTTTTCATAGCTGCTGAGTATGAAGCGGTCCAGATGTACACGCAGATAGCGAGATCAACTGACAACGAGCTGGCTAAAGCCGTTCTTATGGACATAGCAGAAGAAGAACTCGTACATGCTGGCGAATTTCTTAGACTTCTAAAGGAGCTATCACCCAAGGATTGGGAAAAATATGAAGAAGGTTTTAAAGAAGTAGAAGAGATGATGGAAAAGTTTGGGGGAAATAAAAAGTGAAAAAAGTTTTAGATAAAGGATTCGTTGATCTTGTGAGTGTAATGGGAAATGATGGAACTGTTGTAAAATCCGCTAGGGTATCAACTGGAAGTGGCTCAAAGGGGCCAGAAAAGGATAAGAGGTTGATAAATTATCTCATGAGCCATCGCCATGAAACACCCTTCGAACATGTTGTTTTTACCTTCCATATAAAATGTCCCATATTTGTTGCCAGGCAATGGTTCCGCCATAGAATTGCATCGTACAACGAAAAAAGTGGAAGGTATTCAAAGATGTCCTATGAATTTTACCTGCCAGAAAAGATCAGGGTTCCCCATCCAAAAGATAAGCAAATGAGCGTGCCAAACGAAGGTCAGGTTGATGAGGAAAAGGCGAAAGAAATCATTAAAAATGCTTTTGATGTTGCATATAGAGCCTACCAATCCTTGCTAGATATGGGAGTAGCTAGAGAACTTGCAAGAATTGTACTTCCGCTTTCGTTGTATACGGAATTTTACTGGACTGTAAACATGCGAAGTCTTATGAATTTCCTTTCTCTACGCGCTGATTCCCATGCTCAATGGGAAATTCAGCAATACGCCATTGCAATAGCGGAATATT
>JAMOOR010000132.1 GCA_027065235.1 Thermotogaceae bacterium
GAAGGTCTTTTAAAGGATTTGGGTTATCCGGTTGTCGAAAGATATGATCCTGTCGATGAGAAAGGCTTTGTAAGATCTAATATAATTGCTAAAATCCCTGGAAAGAGCGAAAAGACACTGTGGTTTGTAACTCACATTGATACGGTTCCAGAAGGAGATATAACTTTATGGAAGCACGATCCTTTCGATCCGGTGATTGAAGATGACAAAATCTACGGAAGAGGTTCGGAGGATAACGGAGGTTCTATGATTGCTTCCATATTTGCTGGGAAGGCTATTTTGGATTTGGGGATAGAGCCAAAGTACACCTTTGGTTTAGCCCTGGTTGCTGATGAGGAGTATGGTAGCAAGTGGGGAATAGATTATCTTCTTGATAAAGGAATATTTGACAAGGACGACTTGATTCTCATACCAGACGCCGGAAACAGTGAGGGGAATTTCATAGAGATTGCAGAAAAAAGCATCTTGTGGATAGAAGTTGAGGTTTTAGGGGAGCAGGCTCACGCTTCTATACCTCAATTTGCGAAGAACGCTTTGAGGAAGGGAGCTGAACTTCTTTTAAAGATAGACGATGCTTTAAAGAAAAATTTCTACAAAACAGACATAATATACGATCCTCCGGTGAGCACATTTGAGCCTACAAAGGCTGAAAAAACAGTGGACAATGTGAATACCATCCCTGGAAGGTTTGTTTTTTACATAGACAGCAGGGTTCTTCCGGAGTATGATTTGGATGATGTGTTAAAATTAATTAAAGAAGTTGTTGATAACAACAAAGGAGAGTTTGTTGTAAATGTGAAGCCAGTACAAAGATTGGACGCTCCAGCTCCCACACCAGTTGATTCTGAGGTTGTGAAAGTTTTGAAGGAAACCATAGAAAAGGTAAGAGGAATTGATCCTAAGATAGGAGGAATAGGTGGAGGTACATGTGCGGCTCATTTTAGGATGAGAGGGTACCCGGCAGCTGTATGGTCTACCATAGATGAAACGGCACACCAGCCGAATGAATACAAAAGGATATCTCACATGATTGATGATGCTAAAGTTTTTGCTGCTATGTCTGTATAACTCTGGTTTGGTATATTATGACTATACTTGTGGTTGATGATGAGAAGATATTTAGGAGCATTGTAAGGAAATATCTTGAGCGGAGTGGGCATGAGATATTAGAAGCAGCTAATGGTTTAGAAGCGGTAAACTGCCTAGAGAAAAACGAAGATATAGATCTTGTGTTGATGGATATTAACATGCCTATTATGGATGGTATCACGGCCATAAGGAAAATTAGAGAAAAGAACATTCCTGTAATTGTCGTAGTTGTTACATCCGAATTCGAAGAAGAGGTTATGGAAAAGGCAGTTGAAGCAGGTGCGGATGACTTTCTAACCAAACCAGTGGACTATAGAATGCTTGCGACAAAGCTTAAGATGATGGAAAGACATATACATTTTTATAGGGTGAGACTAAGAAAAAGGACGCAGATGCTTCATGAATTTGAAAAGCTACTAAGCGCTGCAGAAAAATTTGAAGAAGAGAAAAACATATTTGCAGAAGAGTTAACACATGTCCTTTATGAGGTTGTTGAGTACAGGGATTTTGAAACTTATGGTCATACCATAAGAGTAGGATGGGTAAGTGCAAAAATAGCTCAAGAGCTTGGAATGAGTGAAAAAGATGTAGCTACTATAAATCTTGCAGCTCCACTTCATGACATCGGAAAGATAGGAATCCCAGATAGCATTCTTTTAAAGCCTGGGCCACTTGATAAAAACGAGTTCGAGGTTATGAAAAGACACACTATAATAGGTTATAACATTCTCAAAGATACGACTTCTTATGTTCTTCAGAAGGCTGCTGTAATCTCTTACACCCATCATGAGAGGTGGGATGGAAGCGGTTATCCACAAGAATTAAAGGAAGGCGAGATACCTATAGAAGGGGCAATTGTGGCTGTTGCAGATAGTTTTGATGCGATGACGAGTCCAAGAAGGTACAAACCTCCAATACCTTTTGATGATGCTTTCGATGAAATAATAGGTCTTTCTGGTGTTTTCTACAGTCCTGAGGTTGTTGCTGTTTTTGAGAAATTGAGAGAGGAGATTTACGAGTACTATATGGGACATTTTAAATTGATTGTATGATCTCCTTATTCATAGTTTATTGTTTCATCTAAAAAATGTTAAAATTTTGCCGTGTTGCGGCCGTGGGGGTGGTGCTGTGCAAACAGCATTGGTTATCGACGATGATGGCGTTTGGAGAAGGATTTTCTACGATTACCTAACAGAAAAGGGTTTCAAAGTTTACACAGCATATGACGGGCTTGAGGGATTGAGCAAGGCGATAAAATACAAGCCCGATGTTATAATAGTAGACTACCTTCTGCCAAAAGTGAATGGATC
>JAMOOR010000133.1 GCA_027065235.1 Thermotogaceae bacterium
AGACCATAAAAGTTTATCTTTCAACAACCTCCTTCTTTTTTTCCCTCTAGGAAGAAAACCGAGAAAAGAAAATTTACTACCTTGAAAGCCACTTGCAGCTATAGCAGAAATCACAGCACTCGGCCCCGGCACCACATCAACTTCAATTCCTTCCTCCCAACATCTTTCAACTATAACCCTTCCCGGATCAGAAACCACTGGCATGCCTGCATCACTTAAAAGGCAAGAAATATCAACTTGCTTTATCATCTCCATTACCCTATCTATTTTCTTTTGAGAGGATCTCTCTGCAATAGGTATCATTTTTTTCTTTCCGATATTGTATTTGTTAAGAAGTATCGCCGTTCTTCTTTTGTCTTCGACGATCAAAAGCTCAGCATCTTTCAATGTTTTAATCGCCCTAAAGGTTATATCTTCAAGATTTCCAATCGGGGTTGCAACTACATATAACTTTGACAACGGTAATTCCCCCTAAGCTTCTCCGCTTCTTTAAGCAATTCTAATATCCTATCAAAATCGTAGTGAACTATGCTGTATCTTTTTGAAAAACTTTCTCTTATTTGCCCTATGATATCTCTAACTGATATTTTTTTTACCTCAAAAAGTCCTATTGCAAGCTTGTTGTGATCTATATTTCCTTTTACTTTTAAAATCTTGTTTAAAACTTCCCAGTGTGGAACAAGCATAATACTTCCATGTTGCAGAACAAATTTTTTGAACCTCGCCTGGGCACTTCCCATGAATTTCTTTCCGTTAATTAGTAATTCATACCTCGCGCTTGAGGAAAAACATGAAGGGTTTTTTAAAGATCCTCTCCCACCACTTTTAACCACTTCATACCCTAATCTCTCAAAGGCTTCTTTGAAAATATCAGAAAGCTTGTTGTAAAGCTTAAGCACCCCCATAGAAAACTCTTCTGTCCCTTCTGGAAAAACTACAGAGTATGTTATTTCATCCCAGTGGAGAACCGCTCTTCCGCCGCTTGGGCGCCTGACGCAATCTATATCATACTTTTTCAAACAATCAAAATTCACGTCATTTGTTTTCTGATTTCTCCCCAAAGACAATGTAGGCTTTTCCCATGTGTAAATCCTAAGAAAAGGTCTTTTTAATTCAAAAGAAACTTCTCCCATTATCATGTCAATTGCCATATTCATATCTGCTGGAATGTTCCAAGTTTCAATGTAATACATATACTCACCCCAAGGGTTTCTTTTTTATCTGGTTGTACTTTCTTGGATACTTTTTTGGTGTGTTTTCTATTTTCTCCAAAATGATAAATGCTCTTCTCTCACCAGTTCGAAGCTTATATTCAATAACATCTCCCAGATCGAGTCCTAATATTTCCATAGCTTTCCAAGACCGTTCAAGTTCCTCTTTCCAATTTTGACCTTTATACAAAAGAACATACCCTCCAATTTGGGCAAACGGAGATGTCAACTCCAAAACTATTGGCATATCTGCTACAGCCCTTGAAAACACATAAAGATATTTACCTCTATGTTCCCTTTGATGAGCCAGTTCCTCAGCTCTTGACCACACAAGATTTAAAGGGAGTTTTTCTTCTTCAACAAATCTTCTTAACACCTCTATCTTCTTTTTCGTTGAATCGACCAAAGTGCCTTCCACATTGAACCTTATAGAAACAACTACTCCTGGTATTCCTCCACCCGTCCCAATATCAGCAAATTTGTAAAGAATAGGAAAATCCTTAAGAGGAATTAATGTATCTGCAACAACCTTATGGTACGCTTCTTCTTTTTCAAAAGAGATAAGATTAACAGGAGAATTTAAAAGAAAATTTATATAACGCTCATAAGTTTCTATCTCCTTATCATCAACTTCTATCTCATACAAGCTTAGAACTTCTTTCAGCGTCAACCTCCTTCACCACCCTTGCTTTATCCTCTGCTATTTTGAATGCTTGATCCATATCTTCACACTCTACCATCACCCTTATAACTGGCTCCGTTCCAGAAGGTCTCACAACTACCCTGTAATTCTCCATCTTTAAATTTTCGATAACTTTATACACCTCGTCGCTCTCTGCAACACTCTTATCGTGTACCCTTACATTTATCATGACTTGTGGATAATCAACTATCGGTGTGTGAAGATCCTTAAGAGTCTTTCCTGCCCTTTTAACAGCCCTTAAAATCTCAAGAGCTGTTATCAGTCCATCCCCTGTTGTCGACCTGTCAAGAAATATGATATGTCCCGATCTTTCCCCACCAAGCATGGCACCGTTACCTTTCATCTTTTCAAGAACATACTTATCTCCAACCTTTGCTCTTAAAAGCTCTATGCCGTGTCTTTGTAAAAATTGCTCAAGGCCAAGATTTGTTAAAATGGTGCCAACAACCTTTTTTCTCTTCAGCCTTCCTTCCTC
>JAMOOR010000134.1 GCA_027065235.1 Thermotogaceae bacterium
GATCTTTCTGGCGAAGGGTTCCTCACCGTAGTTTTTAATAATTTCGTAAAGCTTGGATTCAGGGTATTCGTTGACAATGTCCCATGCGGTTAATTCACCATCAGGATCCATCCTCATATCAAGAGGAGAATCTTTAAGAAAAGAAAATCCTCTTTTTTCATCAGAAAGCTGCAAGCTGGATAAACCAAGGTCAGCTATTATGCCATCAACATGATCAAACCCAGCCTTTTTAATACCATCCAACAAGTTTACATAAGACTCATTAAATATTGTAACGCTCCGCTCAAAACCCATCTCCTTAATCTTCCTCTCCGCTATTGACAGAGCCAATGGATCAATTTCAAAGGCTATTACAGTACAATTTTTACATCTTTTTAGAATAGCTAACGTGTGTCCCCCTGCTCCCAGAGTACAATCAACATAAACACCATTTTCTTTTGGATTTATATACTCTAGAATCTCCTTGGATAAAACCGGTATGTGCTCTGCCATAACATACTCCGCTCCGCTATGATCGAATTATATTCCTATGTTTACGATTATTAAAACGAAGAATCCTTTCAATTAGCCATTGATTTTCTCAGTAAACAAGCCAAATAACGCTTTGTTTCTTGCCTGTATACAAAAGTATATTAAAATAAGAAAAGATTTTTTATAGTAAGAGAGCTAAAATATATCCAGCAATAAAGCTCATTAAGGAGGGGATTTGTGTTGGAAATAATATTTGCAACGAAAAATTTACACAAAGTTGAAGAATTGAAAAAAATCGCTCCAAAGAGCGTTGAAATTGCTGGATTGCCTGAAGGAATTGCAATAGCTCCCGAATATGGAGAAACCTTCTTAGAAAATGCAATCGGCAAAGCAATGTGGTATATGAAGATTGTAAAAAAACCAGTTGTTGCCGATGATTCCGGACTTGAAATAGATGCTTTAAAAGGGTTCCCCGGCGTATTTTCTTCAAGATTTATGGAAGGTGAAGATTATAAAAAGAAGATGGAAAAGATACTTAAGATGCTTGAAAATGAGGAAAATAGAAGAGCAAGATTTGTGTGTTATGCCGTATATGCATCACCTGATGGAATAGTAGTTTCTGCGAAAGGGACTGTTGAAGGGAAAATATCTCAGAATATACGAGGGAGTAAGGGCTTTGGATATGATCCCATATTTATCCCTGACGGTTATGAAAAAACATTCGGAGAGCTTGGGGAAGATATAAAGAATTCTATAAGTCACCGCTACAAAGCTTTTGAAAATCTCTTTAAAATGTTAAAGAATCTTGATATATTTTGAAGGGGGGCGGCGGATCGCTGCATCCTTTAATGGATGTGGAGGAAAGTCCGGACTCCGTAGGGCAGGGTGCCGGGTAACACCCGGGTGGAGTGATCCATGGATAGCGCCATAGAGACGGAGACCGCCATAGATGGCAAGGGTGGAAAGGTGAGGCAAGAGCTCACCAGCATCGGAGCAATCCGATGGCTTGGTAAGCCCCACCTGGAGCAAGGGCAAGCAGGAGCTTGGGTGGCCCGCCCGAAAGCTCCGGGTAGCCCGCATGAGGGGTGCGGTAACGCACTCCGTAGATTGATGATCCGCCCCGACAGAATCCGGCTTATAGCCCCCCTTCGTTTTTGCCTAAAAGAGGTGATTGTATGAACATAACCATTAAAAGCGAAGCTGACGCCTATGTAGATGAGATAGAAAAGATTCTTGAAAGAGAGTTGAGCGAAGAGGAAAGAGAAACATTGAGAAAAGCTTATGCAATAGCTGAATATGCCCACGAGGGGGATTTGAGGCTTTCAGGGGAGCCATTCTTTGAACATCCAAAAGAGGTTGCTCGAATTTTGGCAAGGCTGAAAGTTGATATACCTTCAATAGCTGCCGGGCTTCTTCATGACACCGTTGAAGACAGCCATGGAAAAGTAACTTTGGAGATGCTGAAGGAAGAATTTGGTAAGGACATAGCAAGAATAGTTGATGGTGTTACAAAGGTTAGCAGAATAAATGCTCCCGTAGGGAATGTAAAAGCAAGAATGAAGCTTGAAACTATACAGAAAATGCTCTTTGCCATGGCAGAAGATGTCAGGGTGATCTTTGTAAAACTTGCAGATAGACTTCACAACATGAGAACGATGCAATACGTAAAAAATGAAGAGAAAAGAAAATACAAAGCAAGGGAAACATTGGAAGTTTATGCACCTATAGCTCATAAACTTGGTATCCATACGATAAAAGCTGAACTTGAAGATTTGTCCTTTAAATATCTTTACCCAAAAGAGTATTACAAATTAAAAGAACTTGTTGCCGAAAAGAAGAAGGAAAGGGAACAAAGAACGAATGAGTACATTGAACTTTTGTCTTCAGCTCTAAGGGAACAGGGTATAA
>JAMOOR010000135.1 GCA_027065235.1 Thermotogaceae bacterium
TCTCTTACCATATTTTGAATATCCTTAACCGTTTTTGGATCAATGCCAACAAAGGGTTCATCCAATAATAAAAAAGAAGGATTTAAAGTCATCATTCTTGCAAGTTCTAACCTTCTTTTCTCTCCCCCAGAAAGATTTTCCGCAAGTTGATCTTTAAGGTTCCTGAGCCCAAACTCATCTAAGAGTTTTTCTATAGTCCTCTTTAAGTCTTTTTCTCCCTTGAATCTTAAAACTATCTCCAGATTCTCCCAAACTGTTAAACCATTGAATACCGATGTTTCCTGCTGCAAATACGTTATTCCATGAAGAGCCCTTTTGTAAATGGGAACAGTTGTTATGTCCTTTCCATCAAGTGTTATTCTACCTTTAGTTGGTATAACTATTCCCAATATCATGTTGAATGTTGTTGTCTTACCAGCACCATTTGGACCTAAAAGTCCTACAACCTCTCCTCTTTTGACATAGAGACTTACATCTTTTACAACATATCTTCTGCCGTATTTCTTATATAAATGTTTGCATTCGATCATTTTTCCTGATTAGAATTTATGTAGGATATGAACTCTTCTGTAACATCCACCCTATCGCTAACGTGGACTACAGACAAAACTACTCCAGGAGGATAGTTTGTTAGCAGAACATCGAAACCATTTTCTTCCGCAAACTTTTGTGCTTTTTCTATGAGTTCCTTCTGAACCTGTTGCATCCGTGGTTGATACTCCTGTTGGAGTAATTGGTTAAAGAGTTGTTCTTTTTGGATATATTCACTCTTTTTCTTATTTATTTCATCCTGAGATGCTCCACTATCTTGGAGTTTTTTGATTTCTTCCTGAATCTGTTCAAGTTTCTTCTTATAGAAATTTAGATCACTCTGATAGCTCTCCATAAGATCCTTGTAAGGTTGGTAAGCTTGAAGCACCCTCGGCATATCGATGTACGCGATTTTCAAGCTTGCGTTTTCTTTGTCACCAGCTGCCAAAATTATAAAAAGCATGCCCACAAATACTGCCACAAAAACTGCCCAACTTTTTTTCACCTCAAATCACCTCCTGGCCTTTATTTTACCATCAATATCTTATTTCATGATAGGATATATGAACGGGAGGGGGAAAGAGTGCGAGTACTTTTAAAGCTCAGCGGTGAAGCATTGAGCGGTGAGGGGAAAAAGGGGTACGACCCGGAAATTTCCAGCCATATAGCCTATGAAGTCAAGTCTTTACTAGAAAGTGGTCATGAGGTTGGAATAGTTATAGGAGCTGGAAATCTTGTAAGAGGAAAGGAAGTAAGAGGAATAAGTCTAAAAATGGCTGATCAGATGGGAATGCTCGCCACGGTTATGAATGCCATATACCTGAAGGAACTTCTGGGAAAGCATGGGATAAAATCAACGGTAGTGTCTCATATAACGAATCTTCCTTCCGTTGACGATTTAAAGTATGAACAAGTGGATACTAAGCTAAGAGAAGGTTATGTTGTCATATTTGGTGGGGGAACTTCAAATCCCTTCTTCACAACGGATACAGCTGCAGCCCTAAGAGCTGCAGAGATCGCAGCTGATGTTCTGTTAAAGGCAACAAAAGTTGATGGTGTATATGATAAAGATCCAAAAGAATTCAAAGATGCGAAAAAATTCACGAAATTGACTTTTGATGAAGCTATAGAGAAGGATTTAAAGGTTATGGATGTCGATGCCTTCGCTTTGTGCAAGAAAACAGGGATAGACATAATTGTTTTCAATTTCTTTGAGAAAGGATCATGCCTTGCGGCATTGGAAGGGAAAAAGGGAACAAGAATAACATCTGGGTAGATCCCAACAATTTTCTACGCCGTTGAATGGAATCACCACCATTTTTTGTTGACATATTGCGGTACATATTGTAGGATGAATTAGGGGTGAAATGATGATCTTTGTTTCAAGCAGGGATTTAAAGTCAAATCCGGCTGTTTTATGGAAGAACAACGAAGTAGTTATCACCGTTAACGGAAAACCAAAAGCTGTTGCAATAAGGATTGATGGAAATCCCAGGGAAATTCTTGATATGATAGAGAGGACAAGGGCACAACTTGTACTTGAGAAGCTTAGAATATACTCCGTTGAGAAAGGTTTTGACAAACTCTCCGAAGAAGAAGTCGAAGAAATTATTGAGAAAAGTAGATGTTCTTCTTGATTTTGTAAAGAGTAAGTCCATGTTCGTCTCTCCTACTCCATTAAATTTGAGCTTGATCGATCCTTCAGATCTACCTTTCATCGAAGTGGCGCTTGCAGTGAAAGCCCCTATAATAACTGGGAATAGAAAGCATTTTGTTACCATTAAGAAAATTTCTATTTTCACTCCAAGGGAATTTCTGGAAAGCTTAAATTTAGGTAATTA
>JAMOOR010000136.1 GCA_027065235.1 Thermotogaceae bacterium
GAACACTCCCTGAGGTTTTTGAAAGTGTAAACCAAACACAGGGTGGTAGAAGTTTTCTATGCTTTCTTTTCTTATAACCACCAGACCGAAGCGTGTCTCAAATGCTCCCATTTCTGCAATTTCGTCTTCTCGAATTATTGTCGATACTATGTAGGGAGAAAATTCCTTAAGTTTTATTGAGATCAGTAATGATTTTTTGTACCTATCTATATCAGATTTTTCAAGAGCGTTTGCTTCTTCTAAGAGCTTGTTGAACTTTTCTTCGATTTCCTCGTTTATCAGAAGCAAGAATGAGATAGAAGATTGGTTCTCTATTATTCGGAATGAACTCAGCTGAGAGAAGAAAAGCTTTTTAAGTTTTTCCGTGTAACCACCTTTGTCGATGTTAGCGTAATTTGAGATGTTTTTGAAGTATTCGTTTACAACATGGTGGTAGTTTTTTTCTTCTATCTCCGGGAATTTTCCCAATATCTTTTGTGCGTGATCTACAGCCAGCTTGCCGTATATGTATTTTGATAAGAGCTGCCCTTCTTCTTCTATAGAGTATACAAGCACTTTTGAAGTTCCCTTTTCTGAATTTCTATTACACCTTCCGGCGGCTTGGATGATACTGTCAAGAGGAGCTATGTCTCTAACTACCCTTTCAAAAGACACATCAATCCCTGCTTCTATCACCTGAGTGGATACGCAGATTTTGTAATCCCCGTTTTTTATCTTTTTCACTCTTTCTTTTCTGTGAACGGGAAGCACTTTGGATGATAGGTAGCATATTGAATCGTATTGCAAGCTGAGATTTTCGTAGAGCTTTTCTGCACTTTTTACGGTGTTCATTATTATTAGCGTTCTTTTTCCATCTTTGATAAGGTTTGCTATCTTCTCAGAGAATTCGTTAAGAGGGAGCTTTTCTTTTACTTCTATTTTTGTTCGATTGAAGTGTTTGAAATAGTTTGTTTTTACCACTTCCGTTGCTTTGAATATCGTCGGCTTTGTGGCTGTTGAGTATATAACCTTTACACCTATTTTTGGCAGGAATTCTATTACTTCCTTCGTGATTTTCCATTTTTCGTAAGGAAGGGTTTGGATTTCGTCGAGGATTACAACGCCACCAACTAATCTGTGAAGGAATATAGCCTTTGAAGATCCTATAAGAGGTTCAAAGAAGCTCACAAATGTTGTTACTATGAAAGGATAGTTAAATGTTTTTCTTTTTAAATCCTCGTATTGCAAGCTCTTTAGATAATCTCCATAATTTGTTTCTTCATCTATTGAAATTTCTGAAAGATGGTGGTATTCCAGGATGTTCTTGCCGCCAAAGATCTTTTTGGATATCTCTGCCGTCTGTTCTATTATGTTTATTAAAGGAAGAGCGTAAACTATTATTCCATCATGTTCTTTGAGCTTTAAAGCGAGTCTGATGTTGGCTAATGTTTTTCCGATTCCGGTTGGTGCCGATATGGCAAATATGTTTTCTCCACTGCAAGGAAAATTCCTGACTTCTTCGTGAAACTCTTTTCTTATTTTGTTTATGTATGTGTCATAAGTGAATCTTTCCATAAATTTGTCAAGTTTTTCTTGAGAAACCTCCGAAGTGTCAAGTGGAAAATCCTCTGCTCCTAAGACAACATCTTCCCTATCGCTTGAAGTTAGTATCGAGAAAAGAAGTTTTATAAGAAAGTAATGGCTTGTCTTGTTCCCGTATGATTCTTCCCAAAGTAGCTGTATCCTTCTTATTTTTTTGTAAACTTTTGATATATCTATATCGGTATCTATGCCATAGAAAGTGAAAAATTCCGGGATGATCTGCTTTATCTGCTTTTTTAAAAATTCCTCCTCTTCGTAGTAATCATATTCGTTCAAGTCTTTTAAAGCAGCGTGATGGGCTTTGACGATGAGATAGCCTATGAAGGATAGATATTCATCAATGCCAGCTTTTTGCAGTAGATCGAATGTATAAAGTGCGGAAAGAAGTGCGTGGCGAGAGAGTTTCGAGTTTGCCCTCTCGCCCCTTATTTTCTTTTGAAAGTGCACCGTTGCCTTACCTATATCGTGCCATTTTGAGGCTATACTAAGCGCCTTTCTTATTTCTCCTCTTTCATATCCGAAGACTTCTTTCCAATCTATGTATTGGGAGATCCTATCAAATTTCTTTAAAGATTTTTTCTCAACGCCGTTTAAATGATCTATCAATTTTTTATCTGGATGAGAAAGTACCTCTAAAGCCATGTTATGATGTATTCACCTACCTTAAAGATTTGCGTTTCTGCGCTTTCCACCTCTATCTCTTTTGCATCTTTTCTTAATATATAAGTTTCGTGCTCGATGAATTTTCTTTTTTCATCCATCTGTTTTGTTGCTCTTTCCTTCAAATA
>JAMOOR010000137.1 GCA_027065235.1 Thermotogaceae bacterium
AAAATTGGGTTTAAAAGTTGAGCAAGTGGAAAGTATAAAAGGCAAACTTGAGGATAAAGCAGTCGTATGGATAAAGATAAAAAGACCAATAAGGGTGTATGTTTACGGCACCGTTATGGGCGGAAGGGTAGTTGGATTCTCCTGGGATGAAGAACATACGCTTAGAAATTTGTTTGCAAAAACAGGCACATTGCCTAAAAGAGACAAGGAGATAAAATTCCACATAGAGGTTGTGAGGGAAGGTAAGGTTGTTTATAAAAAAGATGCCACCATGCTGGATGTTCCCAACATGAATTTTGAACTTGAAGACAAAGATTACATTAGAATTAGCTATAATGAAATAAGAATAACTGTTCTGGGTCGATCAGTTCATCAGGGTCTATTCTACATTCCAAAAGATATCACTTTAAAATACTTCCTTCTCAAATTGGGAGGGGTTAAAGCTAATACCTCCAATCTAAAAGTTTTCCGAGGAGATAAGGTTTATGATTTCAAGATGTCGATAGAAAAACTCCCGGAATTTAAACTAAAGGAGGGAGATGTTTTATTATTCGTAGATAGCGATGATAACTTTGTTTATATCATCGGAGATATCGGGCACCCAGGAAGCATATATACCGGTGGAATGCCTATGAACTTAATAAGAGTACTGAATCTATCAGGTGGATTAAGTGGTTGGGAAACAAAAAGAACTGTGAAGATAATGAGATCAAACGGAAAAGTGGAAACATATCCATTCGAGTTTGAAACCTTATCAAAAGTCTATGTAAATGGAGGAGATGTGATTTATGTAGAGCCAAGATCTTTCAATAAGATATTTGTTCTCGGAGCAGTTAAAAATCCCACTGTTCTGTTTATTGACAAAAACACTACTCTTATAGATGCAATAATGAGGGCAGGTGGATTCAAATCACTGGCTATTAAAGACAAAGTCTATGTATTCAGAGGAGGAACTAATGGTCCTGTTGAAGTATTTGACATGTCATGGGTAGAAAAAGGAAAAACTGGAAAAAATCCTGTGTTGGAACCTGGTGACATTGTATACGTACCAGATAATCCTATGATATCAATAACACAGATGATAAGCATGGTAAACACCATGATATCTTTCGTTAACAACTCTATTGCTCTATACAATGGAATAACAGGTAAAACCACTCCAATAATTATCCAAGGCGGAGGTGCACCTACTCAGTGATCAGAAAGTGTTTGCTAACTTCTTGTATGCTAATAGCAATATTTTCTTTATCAATATCATTTGGCTTCATAAACATTTATAACTTTATTCAAATGGGGGAAGTTCCCCCTTTTGTTTACATACCAGTGAACTTTGACAAAGAAAATACCTTTTCAGTTGAAGTGTCGCCACTTACAGCTTTAACGAACATAAGTTATCGAGTGCCGCACGGCTGGTGGGAAGTGGTTGATGCATCAACCTCACTTTACCTGTATGAAGATGTGCCGCCTTTTATAACTATAAAATACTCCTTTCAAAACGACTTTTCCAAGCTCCATATAGAGCTTCCACTTAGAAGATCTCTCACCGCTTTTTTCACTTGGCCAAATACAACCGCAAACTTCATCCCGTCGCATCCTTACATATCGATGGACATGAATTTTCCAAGAAACACTTATCTGTGTTTCAACTTCAAAGATAACTTTTTAATGGTTGGTAGAACGAAGCTGAAATGGGGATACTGGGATTATCCGGTTTCTATCTCTGATTACGCCCCATATTTTGACAACATTACATACATATTCAAAAGTGGAAATTGGTTTTCTTACACATACCACATCATTTGGATAGATCCTATACTAACCTCAGAAGAATATAAAGTTCAATCAACTACCATTCCTGTCAACCATGATCCCTTATCTCCATACTTCGATAGATCAAAGGTCATGGCTGCTCACAGGTTAGACTTTCTTTTACTCCCGAACTTTGAAGTTTCAATAGGGGAACTCAACATGATAGGCGGAAAATACCCGGATCTTTTCACTATGAGTCCTGCGAATGTATGGCACAACAACTATACAGAGAGTTTCACCAATTCGATAGGAACATTCCAGACAGCTTGGACACCTATAAAAGGGCTCAACTTTTACTTTGATTTCGCTCTTGATGACTTTGCGGTACCCTTAACAGAACCTTCCGATGTAAAACCGACAGCCTATGGATTGTCAGCAGGAATTATAAAAACCTTCTCAACAAGTTGGGCTAACTTCATGTTAACGCTGAACTACTCTGAAACGACTAAATGGATGTACAACACCTTTCTCCCATACCTTAAGTATGATACACGCATTCGTTTCATTTCTAACTTCCCCGTATCTGCAAGGACTATAGTATCTTTCCCTATAG
>JAMOOR010000138.1 GCA_027065235.1 Thermotogaceae bacterium
TGATTATAAAGATGTAAAACTTTTGAAGGAATTTATCAATGAGAAAGGGAAGATTATTCCAAGAAGAATAAGTGGAAACTGTGCAAAACACCAGAGAATGATAAAGGTGGCTATAAAGAGAGCCAGACAAATGGGATTACTTCCATACATAAAGCAGTGATTTTAACAACTTAATAGAGAGCAAACAAACCGCCCCTTTAACGGGGCGGTTAATTTTTTTAAATCACTTAAATTAGAAATGTAGCTGTGCAAATGCCCCTATTCCCTGCATATTGAACTCGTGATCAAACACAACCTCTACCCAGCTTTTGAGTGCCCCAAATAAGCTTAATCCTCCGCTGAGCAGAAAGCCTGAGTTATCGTAAGTTGCTCCTATTATCAATGGATCTCCTTCTATCTCTAGTGTGGCATATAGGTATTTTAGAATTTCTTCCGTGGAAATTTCTTCATCCACTTCATTGCTTTGAAGAATTTTTATTCCTTGTAGGTTGAGACCGAGGTCTAAAACCACCCTTCCGTCATAACCTACTGCATCTGCTAAAAGACCAGCCTTTGCGTTCAGCCAGTCTACATCAGTATTTGGAGTTGCACCAGTGCTATCTATATATAGGAGATCGTCTTTTATGTAATAAAGTGCAGCTCCACCCTTTTTAACTAATTTGGGAACATATGATTTGTAGTCAGCATCTAATTTTACATTTCCAAAACCAAGTGCTATTTTAACTGTTCTATCGTTCAAACAAACCCTACTATCTTCAAAGTCTACGTTGAAAGGTGGCGTGGTAATTGCGACTACAAATGCAGATAGCTGGGCAGCCACATTCGCAAAAAGCTTTACATTTTTCACTTCACTTTCCCAATCTATTTCGTTGTTTTGAACTTCATCAAGAAGATTTTCTCCTCCATAGGATGCCGTGATAGCTGCCGTGAAATAATTGAAAGGAAGCCTAAAGGTTAACGACACATTCTGATAACTTTGGCTTTCTTCAAGCGGCCTATAAAACGCTTCAAGTTCAATCCAACTTGTTCTAAACAGGTTGTCAATGGGATTTCTTGTGTAGTATAAGCTTGATAGAGAAGAAAGTATGATAGGGCTACTAGCTAGAGCTACAACCGTGGCAGTTAAAATAATCGCTAACGCCAAACGCTTCATACCACATCACCCCTTTCACATGATTTCCTTTAATTTATCTAAAACGAAATCAACCACGAAGTTAATATCCACTTTACTGTCTTCCCCACTCTCCATGTCTTTTACGACTACGAAATCTTCGGAAAGTTCATTTTCACCAACAATTATTGCAAGGAGGGCTCCAATTCTATCTGCGTGTTTAAGTTGCGCTCTTAGGCCTCTTTCCATTACGTCAAATACAACAGTTATATTGTTTCTTCTTAAATCTTCAGCAATATTAAGAGCGGCTTCTATGACATCTCCAACGTGAGCTATGTAGACGTGGTTTACAAGAGCTGGAGGTACTTTAACATTCTCCGCTTTCATTGCTATTATAAGCCTTTCCATTCCCATTGCAAAACCCAAAGCAGAAACGCTTTTTCCTCCCATCATTTCGATAAGTCTGTCGTATCTTCCACCGCCAGCAATTGCGCTTTGAGCCCCTAAAAGATCGTGTCTTATTTCAAAGACGGTTCTGTTGTAGTAATCGAGTCCTCTCACAAGCTTGTGATCTTCTTCAAAGTCTACGTCAAGCATTTTAAGATACTTTTTCAAATTATTGTAATGCTCTTTACATTCATCGCACAGATAATCAATACTTCTGGGAGCTTTGTCGGCTATTTCTACATCTACCTTACAATCAAGGAGTCTCAGAATGTTTGTGTTGTACCTTCTTTTACAGTCGTCACATACTTCATCAAGATGTTTCGCATAGTATTCCTTTAGAGCCTCTCTATATTGCGGCCTGCATTTTTCACAGCCAATAGAATTTATAACAACTTTGAATTTTGTAAGCCCTATTTCTTTAAGCAACTTAACTGCAAGATATATAACTTCAGCATCAGCAAGTGAAGATTCAGAGCCAAAGAGCTCAAATCCTACTTGATGGAATTGTCTTTGTCTACCTTTTTGTGGTCTTTCATAACGAAACATCGGCCCAATATAAAAATATCTTTGAGGGAATCCCTTATTAATGAATGAATTTTCTATAAAAGCTCTAACAACGGGTGCAGTGCCTTCAGGTCTAAGTGTAATGCTTCTTCCTCCCTTGTCCTCAAAAGTGTACATTTCTTTTTGGACAATATCTGTCTCCTCTCCCACGCTTCTAACAAAGAGTTCTGTAGGCTCAATAATCGGTGTTCTTATTTCACTATATCCAAATAATTTTGCTATCTTTCTTGTGCTTTCTTCGATCATGTACCAGTACGACATCTCTTCTCCATAGATATCGTTTGTTCCTTTGATACGGGCATATTTCAAAACACCCTCACCTCCTACTCGTAACAAATATAGCATCCTTTATTAATTTGGATATCGAGTATATTACAACAAGAAATTCCAGTCTTCCCAAGAACATTCCAACGGTCAGCGTCCACATAACTCCAAGTGGCATGTCTGGCTGGGTAATACCGCAAGAGAGGCCTACACCACTTAGGGCTGAAGCGAACTCGAACATAGAATCTTGCAGGTTGTATCCGTATAACGTGAGAATAGTTACCCCAGTAAAGTACGTTGTAAAGTAAAGCGAAAAGACAAGTATTATTTCCCTTATCATTGAGCTATCAACCACTTTGGATTTGTCACCCTTCCATACCACTATTTCTTTAACTCTGGATTTTGGTGATACAAATTTAATAACGGCATCCACTATCAGCCTCAGAGTTACAAAAAGTCTGAACTGCTTCAAACCACCGGATGTAGAGTCCATCATACCACCAAGAATCATCAAGACAGTAAGTATGAACATGCCTGTTGAGAATGCAGGCCAATTGTTTTGGGTAAAGTCAACAGTGGAAAAGCCCGTGCCAGTGAGAGCAGAAACAGTTTGAAAGAGAGAATCTCTAAATGCCTTGAAGTGATCTGTAAACACAACGTGAAGCCCTTTGGAGTAAACGATGGCAGTCGATATGGCTACCGTTGACAGCATAAGCCATGGTTCACCATTTTTAACAAATGCTTTAAAATTCCCCTTCCATAACGTGTAGTGAATACCGAATCCTGTTGTTCCAGTGAACATAAGAATTATCGTTACAATCTCTATAGGAAAGCTGTTGTATTCGCCTATGCTACCATACCTAGTTGAGAATCCCCCTGTTGCGAGGGCGGTTAAAGAATGATTAAAAGCGTCGAAAGGAGGCATACCTACAAGGATGTAAGCAATCGTGCCAGCTGTTGCATAAGTAAGGTACATCACCATTATCATTTTAGTAGAATCTTTAATATTAGGAAGTATGTTATCTGTTCTGCCTTCAGCCGAGTAAAGTCCAAATCCACCAGGACCAATTATTGAACCTACCATTATGACGGCAAACCCTGCCCCTCCTATATATTGCATAACGCTTCGCCAAACCAAAAACAGTTTGGAGATTTTCGTTACATCGACCACGGTAAGTCCCGTTGTTGTCCAGCCGCTTGTTGTTTCAAAGACCGCTTGTGAAAAGTTGAGAATCCTTGCAAACATGAAAGGAAGCGCTGAAATTATAATCACACCGATCCATGAAAAAAGAACTATCACAGCTCCCTCTTGAATTGTTACAAGGCTTGCATCTTCCTTTTTTATCCTTGCAACAATACGAAGAAAATATCCTAATAATGCAGAGATTATCGCAGTGTATACAAAATACAGGCTGTTGTGAAGCTCCTCATGATAGAAAACCACAAAAATCACAGGAAAAAGCGTCAAAAGAGAAAACCACAAAAACATGCTACCAAGATTCCATAAAATTACCTTATACCTTCTTTTTAACATAGTTATGTAATCTCCAGCTGGATACATCAATCCACCCCCAGAAGGAGCTCTGTAACTTTGGTTTGAACTTTAGGAGAGCACATAACGAATACCCTATCTCCTTCCTTTAAGATGGTATCACCTCTTGGAATTATCACATCATTTCTCCTTATTATTGCGGAAACGATGCTATCGGGAGGAAGTTCTATATCTTTAAGAGCTTTGTCTTTAACTGGTGAATCCGCTGGAAGCTCGAATTTTAAAAACACCAATTTTTCTTCTTCGATAGGAATTTGCTGCTCTATCTCTTCTGCAAACATCATCGCCTCAAGTGTTTGGTTTATCAAAAGGGTTAGATTCACTACAGTATTTATCCCTAGCTTTTTAAATATCTCAACATTCTCCGGGTCATTTACCAAAGAGACAATCCTGTCGACACCAAAGAACTTTCTAACCAAGTGGGCGGTCATTAGGTTGTCGTGATCTCTAGGGGTCAAAACAACGACAATGTCTTCTCTTAAAAGCTCAGCTTGAGACAATATATTAAGCTTCGTTCCATCACCGTTTATTACAAGTGCCTTTAACTTCATCGCCATCTCCTTGCAGAACTTTTCATCTTTGTTTATCACTACGACCTTATAGCCTTTCTCTATAATGGACTTCGCAAGATAATAAGATACTTTTCCACCGCCAACTATAACAACCTTCACTCTATCACCTCTGCCATTTTTTCACTTTTGCAATCACGCAGGTGTATATTTCCAGATCGTTCTCAACTTTTCTAATTGCATCAATTGCGTTTCTAACTGTTGTTCCTGTGGTGTAAACATCATCAATTAGAATAAGCCTTTTGTTTTTTATATTACCTCTGAATATGTATTTTTCCTTAACTTCTTTTCTTTCTTGCCCACTTTTTCCGGATTGTTTGTCTTCTATAACGGGATAAAGAGATTTTACCAGATGTGCGTTGAAATATTTAGAAATCTCCTTGGCTATGAGTTTTACGTGGTCAAATCCTCTATCTTCCAATGATGTTAAAGTAGCGGGAATATATACAACATCAAAGGGCTTTTCTATAAGTTTTTCTATTGTGTTTATACACAGTTTCGAAATCGCCTTTCCCAATCTCCATCTTCCAGATTTGTAAGATATAATCAGATCCCTAAGTATTCCTTCATAAAAGCCATAATAAGCCAAGTAAAAGTCCTTATGTTTTTCAAGCGTCAAATTAGGTCCAAGCCTTTTGATGTCGCTTTCGCAGCTTTGGCATATCATTCCGAAAGGGGATATAGCTCTTCCACATATCGCGCATGCGTTAGGCAAAGCAACGCTTAAAATCTTCTCAGCAGCATCTTTGATTGACAAACTCTTCTCACCTCATCGGAAACACTTGAAGCTATTATTCTTTCATATCTTTCGCATATATCAGGTGATTTTAAATCGAAATTAACTGCGAGGACTTTTGACTCTTTCATACCTACTGTAGATGGTTCTTCCTCTATGAAAAACCTCTTATTTATCATCTCTTTGTCGTCAAAAACATAAGCTGATGCTACAGGTGTGAGAGATACAACGGCCGTTGCCAACTTCTCTATTTCTGATAACCCTTCATCTATGACGGTAGCTTTCTGTATAAAGCTAGAGGTTCCGTATAAAATTTCATCTTCCTCAAGTGGCATATGAATAACATCAGCATTTCCAGCTGTAGCAACCACAAATCTATCGTCATGCCCTTTCCATTCTCCCCTATAAACAACCACATCTCCACCAGAAAAATCGGTTTTTTCAAGGGATGCATATATAGGAACACTCTTTGAAAACACCACCATAGAGCCCTCAGGAATCGATGTGAGCGTTGTTACGTAAACTGGCAAGAAAGGTTGAAGAAGCTTGCCCTGAGTTACTCCTTGAGCTTCAACAACAGCTTCTATTATATAGCCGTTTCCAAATTCCCTATCAACAACTTCTAAAATCTTATGATCAAAATCAAGAATTCCAAAAAGCTCCCCCATTCTTATATGAAACTTCGAAAGGTAAGTTAAAAGATGCTTCATAGCCTTCACAGCCAGGTTCCTTCTATCAGCTACAGGAACATCTCCCGCTTTTTCAAAATAGTCTATCGCTTCTTCGTAATCTTCCGGATCAACAAGGGGAAGGACATCCTCATGGTTGACTATTGCGTCGAAGAGTACTTTAACTCCTTCTTTATTTATCTCTCTCAAAAGTCGCGGAATCGATAACGGAAAATAGTTTATAGGAAAATTAACAACGACAACATCATAAGGAGGTTCTTTCACAACGCTATACTCATTCTCCTCAATCCAATTTTGCAAAACTTCAATTTTATCCTTGTTAAAAACATTTATGAAAAATCTCACAGTCAATCCCTCCGTTTTTGTTTTTGTCTATTTTAACTCCAAACTGATAAAATTGCAGGATAGGAAAGAGGTGATCAGATTGAAAATAGGCATAAAAATTCTTGGGTGTCCTAAAAATGTTGCCGATTGCGAAATATTGGCAGGTTTGCTAAAAGCAAAAGGGCACCAGATCGTCAAAAGTGCAGAAGAAGCTGATCTTGTAATCATAGATACTTGCACCTTTATAGAAGATGCAAAAAGAGAAACAATAGACACGATATTGGACTTTGTGTATTACAAAAAAGAGAGAAAAGATTTAAAAATAGCGGTAAAAGGATGCATGGTTCAGAGATATTACAAAGAGCTTAAAAAAGAGCTACCGGAAGTTGATATGTGGTTTGGTGTGGTGAATCCAATGGAAATAGCAAAGGCGATAGAAAAAGGAAAAGATTTGGTAAAGAATGAACCCTTTCCCATATACAGTTCATACAAGAGGGAAAATTTGGAGGAGACTCCTTACGCTTATGTGAAGATAGCCGATGGTTGCGATAGAAAATGCACCTTCTGCGCCATACCGCTCTTCAAGGGAAGATATAGAAGCAGAAGTATCGATGTTATAAAGAAAGAGGTAGAAGAGCTCGTGAATTCAGGGAAGAAAGAAATAGTTCTCGTATCACAAGATAGCACAGCTTACGGAACGGATATTTATGGAGAGCAGAGTTTGCCACATCTCCTTCATGAATTAAACAACATCAAAGGAGATTTTTGGATAAGGGTTATGTACCTGCACCCAGATTATCTTACAGATGAAATAATCAACACAATTTCATCCTTGGAAAAAGTTGTTCCATATTTTGAAGTTCCCATACAACATGGTAGTAATTATATATTAAAAAGAATGGGAAGAATAAAAAAAAGAAACGAACTCATAAAACTTTTTGAAAAGATAAAAACATCTCATAAAGATGCTACAACAAGAACGACTGTTATGGTAGGATTTCCAGGGGAGAGGGAAAATGATTTCGAAGACCTTTTGGATATCTTAGAGAAGATCCATCCTGATAGGATGGGAGTTTTTGTGTATTCTGACGAAGAGGGAACAGTAGCCTCAAAGTTTGAGGATAAGGTGGAGGAGGTGGTTGCGAAAGAACGGGAAGAAATTATTTCAAAGCTTGCAATTGATTTGATGAGGGAAAGCAACGAAAGATTCATTGGCAGAAAAGTCAAAGCCGTCGCAGAATACGAAGATGGAGGAGTTCATTTAAGATCGTTTTTTGATGCTCCAGAAATAGATGAATACATAGTCGTGGATGAAGAAATAAAACCAGGCGATTTTTATTATGTAGAGATAACAGATGCCAATGAACTTTACATGGAGGGAGAAATAGTTGGCTAACTTTATATCCTTTATTAGAATGTTTTTACTTGTACCAATAGGTATACTTTTGTATAATAATTCATACACCGCAGCGTTGTGGGTTTTTGTTGTTGCGGCGTTAACTGATTGGCTCGATGGTTTTGTTGCAAGGAAAACGAACACTGTAACGGAGACAGGAAAAGTTATTGACCAGATAGCTGATAAAGTACTTATCACGTCAACGATGATATTTTTAGTTGATTTGAAAGAGCTTCCAGCGTGGCTTGTTGTAACTGTGGTGTGGAGGGACACGATGGTAAGTGCAACAAGGATTTTAGCAGCAAAGATGGGGCACATAATAGCTGCGAATATATTCGGCAAAGCGAAAACCGTTAGCCAAATGGTGCTTTTAATTTTGATTTTGGCGAAAGATATCATTCCGCTTTACGAACCGATTAAGATTTTACTTGTATGGATAGTATTTGTATTCACCGTTATATCTGGAGCCATATATATTTATCAAAACAGGAAAGTTTTTACATTATAAAGAAGGAGGGATACAATGAGAACATTCATCGCAATTGATGTTACAGACGAACTCAAAAGAAAAACTGAAGAAGTCATAGAAAAGTTGATGAGACGAGGTTTTAGGGCAAACTGGGTAAAGCCAGAAAACCTCCATTTAACTTTATTTTTCCTTGGAGAAATGAAAGAAACTCTCGTTGATGAAATGACTGAAAAACTTTGCGATAGAACCAGAGGTTTTCCGAGTTTCTCCTTTGACGTTAAGGGCCTTAATTTTTTCAAAAAGGGCAGGGGTCCAAGAGTTATATGGGTGGCAGTTGAAAAAAATCCAGCACTTCAAAAATTATATGAAGAGCTGAAAGCAGAGCTCTTGAAATATGGATACATGAAAGAAGCTGAAGATAGGTTTGTTCCCCACATAACGATAGCCCGGGTGAAACATTACCCTGAAATGTGGGAAAAATTAATAAAGGATATACATATAGAGAAAAGCACTGTCCCCGTATCAAGCTTCACTGTTTACTCCTCAAAGCTAACGCCCGATGGGCCAATATACACACCAGTCCACAAGTGTGATTTTGAAAGGGGGATGATATAACATGAACAATAAAAAGGATTCCAAAAAAGAAGTACTTGAAAAAACCCTTAAGAGGATTGAGGAATCCTTTGGAAAAGGGACCATAATGGTCCTTGGGGATGCAAAGTCAGTCCAAAAAGTCGAAGTCATACCAACTGGATCGCTGTCACTCGATATAGCCACTGGAGTTGGAGGTTACCCGAGGGGAAGGATAATAGAAATATATGGTCCAGAGTCCAGTGGAAAGACAACCCTTGCTCTTCACGCTATAGCAGAAGCTCAGAGACATGGGGGAATTGCGGCATTTGTTGATACCGAACACAGTTTGGATCCATACTACGCGCAATCTTTGGGTGTCGATGTTAACAACCTTCTTATCTCACAACCGGACTATGGAGAACAAGCTCTTGAAATAGTCGATGAGCTTGTACGCTCTGGTGCTGTTGACATGATAGTTGTGGATTCCGTTGCAGCTCTTGTTCCAAAGGTAGAATTTGAAGGTGCAATGGGAGATATGCAGGTAGGGCTCCAGGCGAGACTTATGTCCCAAGCTCTTAGAAAACTTGCAGGGAGCGTGAATAGATCCAAGGTTGTGGTTATATTTATAAACCAGACAAGAATGAAAATTGGAGTTATGTATGGAAACCCAGAAACAACCACAGGAGGAGTTGCCCTTAAATTCTATGCGACTATGAGGATAGATGTAAGAAAGAAAGATCCTATAAAGACGGCAAAAGACATTATCGGATACGAAACGCAGGCGAAGATCGTCAAAAACAAAGTTGCTCCACCATTTAAAACAGCGAAGTTTGATGTGATCTTCGGGAAAGGCATAGTTAGGGAACACGAAATATTCAACCTCGGTGTTGAGAACAAGTTCATAGCCAAAAAAGGAAGCTGGTTCTCTTATGTGGATGAAAGCGGAAAGGAGCATTCCTTAGGTCAGGGTAAACTCAACGCTGTTAAATACCTAGAGGAGCATCCTGAGGTTGCAAATGAGATAGAAAGGAAGATCAGGCAGAAGTATGGCTTACCGATACCAGAGGAAACAAAAGAAAAAGAATGAGGATCCTTATAAATACGTAGCTAGGCTTTTAAAATACCGGCTCAGATCGGAGAAAGAAATAAGAGATAGATTATCTCAAAGGTATTCTTCTGATGTGGTGGAGGAAGTCATCAGTAAGTTGAAGAAAAAAAACATCATAGATGATAAGCGTTTTGCTTACATGTATGCCAAGGATCATCTTCAAATTTACAGACATGGTCCTAAGCTAATAAAATCTAAACTTAAAGCCTTAGGTGTTGGCGAGGAGGCTTTAGAAGAAGGAATCCAGATGGCTTGGAGTGAATTCGATTTAGAGGCTTTCATAAGGGAGCTTGTAAATAAGAAAAGAGATTTGAGGGAAATAAAAAATTTTTTGTACAAACGAGGGTTTGACTTGTCCATCCTCGACAATATTGACATTGAAATAGATCGGAGGTGACGAAAATGCTGTGGATCTTATCCATCGTATTTGGAGTAGTAGGAGTATTTGTAGGTTTCATACTTGCGAAGAATTCTATAGAAACAAAGCTTAAAAAGGCTAAGGAGAACTTTGAGGAGATAATAGAAAAGGCTAAGGAAGAAGCTAAAGAAATAAAAGCTAAGATGATAGAGGAAGCCAGAATAGAGATCCACAAGATGAAAGAAGAGTACGAGCGGGATCGGAGAAGAAGAGAAGAGGAACTTCAATCCTATGAAGATAGGTTGATAAAAAGAGAAGAAATAATCGCAAGAAGAGAAGAAACCATAGATAAGAAAGAAGAAATGCTCGATGAACTCAAAAAGACTTTGGAAGAAAAAGAAATAGAATTAAGAGAAAAAGAGACTAGGATAAATGAAGAGCTCACAAAAATTGCCGGAATGACGGAAGAAGAAGCAAGAGAGATACTTTTAAAAAACGCTGAAGAAAAGTACAAACACGACCTTGCCATGCTTTACAAAAGCATAAAGGACGAAATAGAGGATAAAGCAGAAAAAGAAGCCAAGAGAATTATGACAATAGCCATACAGAGGTTCGCTGCAGAACACGTTAGTGAAGCCACCGTTACGGTGGTGCCCCTTCCATCCGACGATATGAAAGGAAGAATAATAGGAAGGGAAGGAAGGAACATAAGAGCTTTTGAAAAGCTCACAGGCGTGACGCTCATAGTTGACGATGTTCCTGATATTGTTGTTTTATCTTCATTTAATCCATTTAGAAGAGAAATAGCAAGGCTCACCCTCGAAAAACTGGTTGCTGATGGGAGGATTCACCCAGCCAGGATAGAAGAGATGTACGAGAAGGCAAAGAGGGAAATAGAAACGGTTGTGAAGGAAGCTGGGCAGGACGCCGCTTTCCGTGCAGGTGTTATGGGACTTCATCCTGAAATCATTAAACTCCTTGGAAAATTGAAATTCAGAACAAGCTATGGCCAGAATGTTCTTGAGCATTCCATAGAAGTTGCCCAGCTTGCAGGGATGATGGCAGCAGAGCTTGGGCTGAACGTTGAAAAGGCTAAAAGAGGTGGACTCCTTCACGATATAGGAAAAGCGGTTGACCATGAAGTCGAAGGTTCTCATACCATAATCGGCGGTGAGCTTGCAAGAAGATATGGAGAAAAGCCCGATATAGTAAATGCGATAATGTCCCATCATGGAGAGGTGGAACCAACAACACCAGAAGCCGTCCTCGTTGCAGCGGCTGATGCTTTATCTGCTGCAAGACCCGGTGCAAGGAGAGAAACCATTGAGAACTACATAAGAAGGCTCATGAAACTTGAAGAAATCGCAGAAAGCTTTTCCAACGTCGAAAAAGCCTTTGCAATCCAGGCTGGAAGGGAAATAAGAGTGATTGTCCAACCCGATAAAGTTGATGATGCAGAAGCGGACCTATTGGCTTATGAAATTGCGAAAAAGATCGAGGAAGAGCTGGAATACCCTGGCGTTTTAAAAGTAGTGGTTATAAGGGAGAAAAGAAGCGTTGCCTATGCAAAGTAAAAAAGCCCCCGATTGGGGGCTTTTTCAATAATCCTGCCATCAACTGTGTAAAAAAACATAGCACTCGACATAAAGATAATCGCTGCCATGAGATTAAGGAAAATAATAACTTAAAAAATTGTAAGCCAAGAAAATACGGAGTATATTTTATTCTTCAAGCATTATAACATGAATTTTTAGCACATACAAGCTTATAGGTTCTGAATACCACTCTTCCGAAAAAAAGCTGTAGAGGTTAAATCATCTTTCAGTGCTTTTTACTCTTTAACAGCTCCTGCCGTTAGACCCTTAATAAAGAACTTTCCAAGGAATATTAAAACCAATATCCCTGGTATTGAGACAATTGCAGCACCAGCCATCAGAACGTTCCATTGCGCAACATAAGAGCCTTTTAATCCAGCTAAGGTTGGTATGGCAAGACGAGTAGTTGGATCCCTGCTGAGAGAAAGGGCTATTATGAACTCGTTCCATATATTTGTGAATGTAAGGACAGCTGCTGAAGTTATTCCAGCCAAAGAGAGCGGAATAAGCATTCTGAAGTAAAACATCATGGGACCACATCCATCTAAAGCTGCTGCCTCGTGAATCTCCTTAGGAATTGTTTGAAAGAACAAG
>JAMOOR010000139.1 GCA_027065235.1 Thermotogaceae bacterium
AAGGTTGAGAATCTACCGTGTTTTTATCACGAGAAGGCGGAGCTACATCTTCCCAAAATTTCCTTGTAGTCTCCCAGATGCGGCGAAGGCGTGCAAAGGAAGGATTTTTTGAAATGTCTTTCCAGTGATGTCCATTTTTGTCATTAGGCTCACGAACCGCAAGGCTTCTCACCAAATCTCCTGAAAGCCAGTGTTGAAGGTCAAATTTCCCAGTAATCAATGCAATGCGCCCGTTTTTATCAGCAACTTCATCAATCCAGATGGTTGAAACAAACACTCTTCCTATATTCACAGCCCACTCTTTGGCTCTATCCTCTCTTCTCTTTTCACAGATATCGCAAACTTTTCGCTCTCTTGCTTTCTCAGACGGGCCTTGAGGTCGCAAACCGCACACAGTGCAACGCTCCGCCTCTTTTGGAAGATTGCACCACTGCCCAGCAACCCATTTTGGGTCGGATTGGAGAGTTGGAATCTTCTTAAGATGTTCTCCGATAGGCGGAAGTTTTGATTGACCATCCCATGGGTCCTCATCGAGATAGAACACAGGCACAATTTCACCGTTGATAGCAAGGCATGGGTCATCTCGCACGGTTCCGCTTTGAAACGCCTCAAGAATGTATTCACGCAAGGTTTTATTGTTCTCTGAGGAATTTGTTAGTCCAAGAACATCCAAATCTGGCACAACAAACACAGGACCGTTTTCATCACGATAGACTTCAAGTCCAAGCGGATAATCTTCCTCTAAAACTTTTTGAACTTTATTCCAGGCATCCTGAAGGATTTCCTTACGGGCGAGCATATCAGGGATGGATGATGCCGAAAGAAAATAACTTAGCCCATCGGTGCGGATGGAAAGGAGCCGCCATAAATTTCCTTTCCATTGACCACCACTGTCAAGAAATTCAGTTACTTCAGGGACTTCACTTCTGCGAAGCACAATCCAAGCTATTAAAGACTTGTAAAGGGCACCTACGGAATAACTGTGATCCCATAAGGTTACATCATTTGCCCCTCTTCTTGTTTCACCAAGTGCTCTTGAAAAAATTCTTTTGAGAATGCTTTTAATATTTTTTCGGTATAAGTAATAGTTTTGAGGAGCAAAGTTGAATTTGGAAGATAATATTTTCCTTAGACAATTCAAATGCCTTAAGAAGAATTTCTCATGTCCAAATGCCTTAGAGATAAAAGTCCTGTCTTTCTGAATAGATTCCGCAAAACCCTTATCCATTGAGGAATCTATTCCATCACAACTTGGTGGCTTAAATAACTTAACGAGTTTACTTTGGGCTTCTATGGGGTCTCCATGTTGTTCAATTATATCTGCTATTGAAATTGTTTCATCATAAATTGTGATTTTCGCATTTTCACAAAATTCATAAAAACTCTCAACAAAAAATTGCGAATTAATTCTTGCTTCATAACTTATCTGCTTAGCAACTTCTACCAATTTTCTTCTGACAATCTCATTTCCAGTAGCAAGATCACGAGATAAATAACTGTCGAGTTTATTCGGGAACTCTCGTCTATGGGGATTAGGAAATGGACGCCCTCGTTTTTCAGAAGGGATATTAACAGAAAATTCTTCCACCATCCATTTTAGCACTTCATCTTTAGTAATATTTTGCCAGCTCTTATTAAACTTCTTTTCAATCCTTCTGAGAATTCTCCTTAAGACCAATTCATGATGCCATTTATCTCCTTTGCCTTGTTCCTTGGAATGCTCTTCTATAAATTCCTCACTTAACTTCCCCACATCATGCAGCCATGCCGCCAGTTCGGCCTTAAGGATTTCCTCCCTCTTTTCTCTTAATTTTTCCAGATCAAACATCTCTACCTCCCACAATTTTGTCTAAGATTTTAAGAGCAAATTCCTTGAACTGCTTCTTTAGTAATTTGGGATCGAATGGGATGAGCATTTTTAAAGGCCATTTTTCCAGTTCATCAGGAAATGACTCAGCGTGTTGCAGTGCGATGGCAAACCAATAAGGATCAAAACCCGGATCCTTTTGTGAAGCAAGTTTCATAAGATCGTCTAAATCCCCTTTTTGCAACAGGAAATAAAGGTCAACGGCGTCTCTTGGCTCAGCCCGTCCGTAATAAGCAAGCGTTTTCTCAGCCTTTAAGTCCTCAAAATCATTCACAGGCACGCCATAAGGCGTTGGTAACGGTTCTCCGAACCGGAAAGGAGTATCAAGCGCAAGGTCAAGACGCAAGGAATCTCCCATCCCGTAAATGGTCATCTCCACATAAGATGAAAAACGGCGAACAACCTCCACTTGCAACCCATGAGTTGTAAGAGTCTTCTCAACCTGATAGGAAAAAGGCACAATCAATCCTTCCTCCGTTGTGAAAAGGTC
>JAMOOR010000140.1 GCA_027065235.1 Thermotogaceae bacterium
AAGGAAAATTAATAGCTGATGAGTGCGTGAAGGAAAGAACTTTGGAAAGTTTAGGTTACACATTAAACGGAATAGAAGATGACTTTTTGAAAGAAGTTCTCGACCCAAAAGAACCTCTCGTTTTAATCGACACATCAAATCATCAGAACAAATGGGAAAGGCAGAAAAGAGGTTCCACATCTTACGAAAATCCCCTTGAGGCGGCTATAGTTTCTAGAGTGTTAGAAGGGCTCTTGATGATGGGAGTCCCAAATGAAGAGATAGGAATAATAACGCCTTATGATGACCAGGTAGAGCTTATATCAAAGAAAATATCAGAAAAAGTCAAGGTTAGCAGTGTGGATGGCTTTCAAGGACAGGAAAGAGAAGTGATAATAATCTCATTTGTCAGAAGCAACCGCAGTGGTGAAATGGGTTTTTTAAATGATATAAGACGGCTTAATGTCTCCATAACTCGGGCTAAAAGTAAATTGATAATGGTAGGAGATTTTTCTACTTTAAAGACGAACAAGATTTACAAAGATTTGAAAAATTATATGATTGAGAATGGGAAAATTATTGAAATATAGTAAAGAGACATCAAGGGGCAAAAATGTTCCTTCCTGTTCTTGTCGACGAATACGGCGTAAATCAAGAGTCAATCGAGATACAAAACACAGAATTCCTATCCGCTGACCTTAAAAACAAAACTTGCTGATGTACTTGCCTATGTTAAAACAGAAAAAACTGAAAAGTTCATCTACATCCTAATAGAACATCAGTCATACAAAGACCAAAACATGGCGCTAAGACTTTACAGCTACAGCGGCAACATATGAGAGCGTTATGTAAAAGACAACTACCCACGCTCAAGAAGGAAAAATTTCAAGTACCCACAAATTATACCGGTAGTTTTCTACACAGGCAGTGGCCGCTGGACACCAGCGAAGAACATAAGTGATAAAATAGACCATGCAAAAGGATTTGAAAGATACGCACCGAAATATGAATACATGGTAATAGAAGTTCCGAAACTCGATGATGATTGGCTTCTTCACAGCGACGCAGCATTATCAAGGCTGATATACCTTTCAAAGGTTGATAAAGAAAAATTTGATAGGAATAAGGACGAATTTTATAAAAGCATGCAAGAGCTGGATAGCAATGGTATAACAGCAGTGCTTGATATGATAAAGCAGATAATAGTCAACTCAAGGAGACTTGGAAAAGATGAGCTTGAGGAGATAGAAGGTATGGTGAAGGAAAAGGAGGTGGGAGGGATGTTATCGAGGCTTTTAGGATCAACACTCGAAGAAGGAAGGATTAAAGGAGCGGTTGAAAGAGCAAGGAATGATATATACGAAATCCTTGAAGCCCGCTTTGGCGATGTGCTGGAGGACATAAAGGAAGCAGTTGAGAAAATAACCGATCTTAAAAAGCTCAGTGAGCTGCATAAAAAAAGTGTTTTTGTTAAAGATTTTGGTGAGTTCAGAGAATACTTGAAGTAGATAAACTCATGCTGAAAAAATTCCATTATCGAACTTAATTTGCAGAATGAAATTATCAGGATAAACATGGTGGCTAAACAGACAAAAGTAAGGTGATTGTTGTGAACTATAAGTGGGATGGATGCACAGGTGAAGAGACTATTTTGAGAATAATGACATTAGGTGATCTTGATGAGTTGACAGGTCTAATAAAAAGCAAGGGAAAAGAAGCCCTTAAGGAGGTTTTCCTAAGAAACACCCATAGATTTCATGGAAAAAATAGAGCATTTTGGCAAGTCGTTTTGGAGGTTTCCGATGAAGAATTTGAAAGGGAAGCAAAGAGAAATTTTAGAAATGCTTCAAAGCTTAAATATTTTGTCTGATTTCTATCTTGCAGGTGGCACAGCTATTCTCTTAAAGTATGATCACAGGCCATCTGAGGACTTTTATTTTTTCTCTTCCCTGAAAGAGAATTTATGACTTATAGCTACGAGAAAGTTCTCCTGAAAACCTTTAAGAAAAACGCAAAAATAATTTATGAAGACATGGAGTACTCATAGCCAGCGATGAAGACATAGCTTGCATGAAAGCTCACGCCATAAGTAGCAGAGGACTAAAAAAAGATTTCTTCGACTTGTGGTTTTTGATGCAAATACACAAATGGAATTTGAAAAGAATAGTAGATATGCTCAGGGAAAAATACAAATCTTATAATATATCGATATTCATCAAATCTTTGACATACTTTGAAGATGCCGAAAAAAACAAAGACTTTTCATCAGTTGAAGAGAAATGGCAAGAGATAAAAAAATTCTTCATAAACTATGTAAAAGCTTATATAAACTCATAACATCTTGCTATAATGAACAAAGGCTTATTTCAAG
>JAMOOR010000141.1 GCA_027065235.1 Thermotogaceae bacterium
GGAGATACCCTGGCAAAAATAGCAAACGCCTATAACTTGGGAGATGAAGGGTTATCCATGATAGCGAAGCTTAATAACATGAAAAATCCCAATCTATTACATGTAGGCGAGAAAATAAAAGTTCCCTACTGTCTTGAGTGTAACGCTAGATTGCCCTTTGCTGGAAAGATATCTCAAGGAGTTGTCTCAAAGGGATTCGATGAAGGTGGCTGGGTTAGGTTCTCTTTGAAGAAGGGAACAGCTGTTTTAACTTCTATGCCAGGAAGAGTGGTTGAAGTCAAAAAAGGTTACTTGAGAATAGATCATGGAAGCAAAGTAGAAACTTCTTACAAGTTTGAGGGGCAGATTTTCGTAGCTGAGGGAGACTGGGTGAGAGCTGGAGAGACTATAGGGAAGCTTTCCGATGGCAGCCTTCTTTTTTCTCTTTTGGTCGATGGTGAACCAAGGGATCCTTTTAGAATACTTTTTTCTTATCTTGGGGGGTTTCAAACGAGTTTTTATACGGAATGGGAGGATGGAGTCTTGCCAGAGCAGGCCACCTTCAGATTGACAAGATCGGAAACGGTTCCAAGAGAGTTTTGGACGGTTGCTGCCGATCCTTCGGTGGTTCCTCTTGGAACACTTATCTATATCCCAGAATTTTCTCGTTATCCCAATGGCGGAATTTTTTATGTGGAGGACATCGGTGGTGCAATAAAGGGCAGACGACTTGACATATATATAAGAAATCTAAAGAATGCGCTCATGCTTTCCAGAAAAGAAGTGAGGGTATATGTATATAAGAAAGATAGATAAAACTAGACTAAAAAGTGTTCTGAAGATTCATAGAACCGTTATAGGAAGATCGGATGATGTTTTTAGGAACATTTTCTTTAAAGATGAGGAAATTTCTGCCACCGATGGATGTTTGAGGGTATTTTCAAAGGTAGATTTTAAGTTTCCGGGAAGATTCGCTGTGAATTCCGATGTTTTGTGGGCTTTTGTAAAGCATTCTCAAGATCAGATAGAGATGAACCTTAAAAAAGGTGCAGTGGAGCTTTCCTCTGCTGACATGACGATGTTTATAAAAGAAACAGAGACAGTTTTTCCAGCTAAAGAAGAATGTTTGGTTAATCTAGCCTGGATGGGGAAAGAATTTTTGAAAGGTCTTGATTTTGTAAGCAGGGCGCTCGATGAAGACGACTTTGTTGAGGTTCATTCTCAAAAAGATGTAATAGGATTTTTGGGGAAGACAAAGGGAATTATAGGAATATTTGTTCATAAAAGAAAAGAAGGTCAGTATTGGACGGGAAAGGTGCCCTTTCAATCGGCAAGGAGACTTTATAAAGCTTGCGAGGATTTTTCGGAGTTTAGGATTCTTGGAGGAAGGGAAGGTTTATGTGTGGAGGTTCATAGAACTCTTTTTAACGTTTGCAAGGAAGAGGTTGAGAGAGCGATAAAGTTTCCGGAATTTTTTGAAGGGGAAAGGGTGGATAGGAGAAGGATTTTGAAGATTTTCGAGAAAGTCAACGATATTTTGGGAAAAGCTGATGTTTACTTTATCATGGAAAATGGAAAAGCAGTTGTTTACGGCAAAAGAAGAGGAATAGAGTTTCGGGTGGAGGAGAACATAAATTATGAGGGAGGCTTTAGAACGGTTGTTCCTGCAAGAAAGTTCAGGACGTTTCTTTCCTTGATGCCAGGAAGGTATCTTTACGTGGGAGAGAAGGGAGAAGTTGTGAGGTTTAGGGAAAGGAATGGGCAATTTTTCATCGTTACTAAAAGACTGGCTTAAACAGCAAGTTGTTACTCTTGAGGTAATATTTAGAGATGCTTTTTGATGAAGACTTAATCTCGTATGAAAGGCTTGATGTTGCTAATATGTCCGAAAGATAAAAGCTATGGAAAGTATGCAGCTATATTTGAGGTGAGGAGGTCGGAGAATGAAAGCGAGTTAAAAGATCTTGCGGAGCAAGCACTCGGGCAAATAAAAGAAAAGAAATACTACGAAAAGATGAAAAACTTGGGATATAGTATGATAAGCTAAGGTTGGGAAGAAGGTTGAGATAGTGGTTTATATTGATGAAAGGGAAGTGAGAGTATGAGAAGGAAAGAGTTGAAGAAGGATAAAAATATGTTTGTTGTTGAGTATAAATTTAATTCAGCTGAAACAAGTGATTTGCTTAGAAAGATTGGGAGTAATTTTATGCGTGAAGATGATGAAGGGGATAATAATGCGGTAATTGATATTTTAATGAATGCCATTCCTTTTGAGATTGAATTTTGGGAGGCGCCAATTTTTCAGCCGGAAATATTGGATTTAAAGTTCATAGGAGACAGACTTAAGGTTAAATTAGAAGTTCATTTAC
>JAMOOR010000142.1 GCA_027065235.1 Thermotogaceae bacterium
AAATACCTCGCTTATATTTCGCCACTTTTCAAAAGTTCATCTGCAACCCTCCGGTGCAATTCCGTTTGAAACCTCACATCACCATCAAGCGGATCGTAAAATAGAAGTTCCTTTTCAACAAGAATCTTTGCCACTTTTCTGTCCTCTTTTAAAAGTTTGCCTTTTCCTTCACTTATGATTTTTTTCAAAAACTCCACTACAAGTCCATATATTTTTTCATCTTGCTCGTATATGCTTGTCATAATCTCTCTCACATTTCCCTTTACCTCTCTATATAAGCTATTTAAGGTTTCCCGTCCGTCTTTTATAACTTCTTCTATTATCCATGGGACGCCTCCGATAAGTTTTGCCATCTCTTTTGCGTCTTTTTTGGAGAATCCTTCATCTTCCAAGATTTTTTGAGTTGTTTCATTATCAAAATAATCAACAAGGAAATATCTTGAAGTGTTTACAAGTGTGGAATCATTGTAAACTTCCTCAATAAAGAAAGTATCAGAGCTCATTACTATGACATGTGATAGATGAAGCACCTTTGTTAACCTTACGAAAAAATTAAAAAGCTCTTTTACAACTGGACGTTGATTTTCTCCGTTTATGTAAACTTCCTTTAGCTTTTGCAATTCATCGAAAACTATTACATGTTTTTTTCTGCTTTTTCTTAATACTGCTTCCATATACTCAAATGGGTCTGCAAGTTTTGAATAAAACTCGTTCTTTAGAGATGCTTTCACTTTGAAGCTTGCAAGCACTGGCAAGCCAATATCAACCTCTCTTTCAACACTACTTATAAACCTGCCAGCCTCTGTATCTTCTGTTCTAAAAAATACATCAACAACATCTCTGTATGACGATATCATCTTTCCCCTAAGGTCATACCAATACATGCCATATTTTTGCAAGAACCACTTTCTTTTAGAAAGTTCCTTAACAGCTTGATACAAAAGCGTGCTCTTTCCTGATGACTTTGGACCATACACAAACAAAATAGCATTTGGTTCTGATTTGAGATAGCGCTTAAGCCATTCTTTTTCTTTCTCTCTGTCCCAGAACTTCACTATTGTTCACCTCCGTTCATGGCAATTTTACCATGTAAAGGAAATATCGAATGTTTACCAAAATTTTTTGAGCTATAAATTAAAGTGATATAATTTCTAACAAGTAATCTAACTGGGAGGTGAGTTGTATTGAAGGCGAAACGACTGAGTATGTGGTTCTATCTCACACTTACCCTTGTTGCACTTCTTTCATTTGCATCCTGCCAAATTAGCGTCACTACTCCTACCGCAGAAGTCAAGGGTGATATATCTTTCAACTTTGATCTAAGTGGAGCGAAGGCAGCTGGGTATAACATTACTAAGGTCCATATCAAAATGACTCATCAAGACGCAGGAATAGTGAAAGAGCAGGATTTAACGGTTGATAGCGATAACAACAGAGCATACGGAA
>JAMOOR010000143.1 GCA_027065235.1 Thermotogaceae bacterium
GTTTTCGTTTATGGTTATAGCTGCTGTCGTGTGGGCGGTGTATATAACACAAATACCTTCTTTTATTCCGGACTTTCTCACCACTTCTCTCACTTTAGAAGTTATATCTATCATCTCGTTTCTAGAATGAGTCGTGACCGTTATCACCTCTAGCATCTTAATACCTCCCTTATCTTAATGATACATTGGTTATTATTATCACCTGGTTCTCCTTCTTTTGAAGTTCTACTTTTATCTTTCTCTTATCCACGTTAAACGTCTCAACCGCCCATCTTATAATATTTTTCCTTATCTCGTCAGGATCTTTGTTGAACTTTTCAACGGGTATAGCAAATTGATACTCTTCCATTTCTTTCCTTCGACTCTCTACCACTGTTTGAAGTCTTTTCCTTATCTCGTTTCTTTTCTCCTCGGGAGGTTCTTTCTTTTTAAGAAACTTTAAGAACCAAAATTTCATTTCCCCTCACCCCTTCCTTCCGAAGAGGTTTTTAAAGAACGACAAAAATCCTTTATTGGGAGTAGATTTTAAATCCACTTCCAGTGGTATCTCCTCACCTCTGATTCTCCTCGCTATATTTTCATAGTTTTTCGTAATGTAGGTTCCATCAAGAACTATCGGAACTCCTTTGTTGGCCGCTGCTATAACTTCTTCGGAATCTGGAATCGCTCCAATAATCTCAAGTGCTAAGATGGACTCTATATCTTCCTTGCTTAGCATATCGCCTCTTTTAACCATCTTTGGCTTTATCCTATTTATTATCACCTTTATATCCTCGTCGGAGTACCCAAAGTTCTCTAAAAGCCCTATTACTCTATCGGCATCGGATATAGCAGGTATCTCCGGAGTTGTAACAATGAGCGCAGCTTCCGCCGGAGACGCTGCGTTCCTAAAACCCCTTTCAATACCTGCTGGTGAGTCTATAAGTATATAATCAAAGTCTTTGGAAAGTTCTTTAACAATTTCTTTCATATCTTCTGGAGATACCATTTCTTTTGTAGCTATCTGTGAAGCAGGCAAGAGAAATAGATTCTTGAGAATCTTGTGCCTTACCAATGCTTCCTTTGGAGGAACATTACCATTTACAACATCTATTATTGTGTAGACTATTCTATTTTCAACACCAAGGACAACATCTAAGTTTTTAAGTCCTATATCAGCATCTATGAGACAAACCCTTTCGCCCATCTTTGCAAGGGCACAACCCACATTAGCAGTTATTGTGGTCTTTCCGACCCCACCTTTACCAGAGGTAACAACAAAAACCTTCGCCATGGGTATGCACCCCTTTCTCATTCATCAACTGTTATGTTAACATAAATTTCATGAATTTTCTAAAAATAATAGAGATTCCCATAATGCATGTAACTCATATAAACGCTGATCCTGATAGTTTTGCCGGGGTTTTGTGGGGCAAAGAGGTTTTTGGTGGATGCACCTTCATCGACAATCCTGATATCGCTACAAAAAATTTGATGAAAAAAATAGGATTTAGAGAAAGAAAATGCAAAAGCTTTACTTTAGCATTCTTTTACGATGTAGATAAATTGGAAAGAATGCCTTGTTTTCCAGAGAGGGTAGTAGTGTTTGACCACCATCCTAAAAATGTGTTCCTAAATTTAAATGATGATAAAGTAAAAGTCTTTCATAGGAAAAGAGCGAGTCTTTCAATGTATCTTTATGATATATCATCAGACGCAGGAATTAATCTCAGCGATGATGTTCTCATCTCTTTTGCAGCAGCGATAGTCACGGACACGGCTTTTCTAAGAACAGCCCGTTCAGAAGAACTTTTATACCTCAGCAAATTTTTGGACGGAAGAAAAATGGAAGACATATTCGAAATAGTCCTCGGCGGAAGAATATTCTGGAAGGAATTTCTGCTTGACCTCAACAGGATTAAATTCTGTAAGGACATATGTTATGGGGATTTTTCAAATGAGAACCATTTTTTGTTCTTTGTAGACTCCATAATGTATGCTCTATCCTGCAAGATTGTTGTAGGCAGATTCAAGTGGGGAATATGGGTGTACACAAAAAAAGAGCATATACAAGAGGTATTCAGTAGACTAAAAGCTCTTGGGAGGGATGGATACGTAAGAAAAGGAGGAAAATTGTACGGAATTAAAGACATAGAGGAAATAGTAGCAAAGCTTTGTGATGTTTAATTCAGGGGCACTACCATAGAGTGTGTAAAAAGAGGTGGGAAATTACAAAAAAATGTAAGTATCATGCTATATATCGTCACATCCTATAAAAAAGAATTCGCCGGTGACCTAATGGAATATACAAGTCAGAGACCGAAGAACTTTTATCCCTTCAATCTCTGTTGATTCAAAT
>JAMOOR010000144.1 GCA_027065235.1 Thermotogaceae bacterium
TTCTATCTTCAGTATTGGTTCTTTTGTTTTTTCCACTTCTTTGAGTTCAACCTTTGGAAGGGCGCTATCTGTAACTTCTATCTTTTGACCTTCAAACATCAAAGATACAAGATCTTCTTCTTTTGCACTCTTTACATCAAGACTTCCCTGAACAATCCCACCTTTTAGAACTGTAACTTTATCGCAAGCTTGGAAAACTTCTCTGATTTTATGAGTTATGAATATTATGGTAACTCCGCTTTCTTTCAATATATTCATAGCTTTTAGCAGTTGTTCAAACTCGTCTCCAACAAGGTAAGCAGTTGGTTCATCTAAAATCAATATATTCGCCTTTCTGTAAAGTGCCCTTAATATCTCTACTTTTTGTTTAACCCCAGGTGAAAGATCTTTAACTTTTGCATTGTATGGAACTTCAAAACCTATGTTCTTTGCTATCTCATCGACCTGCTTTTTAGCTTTCATAACATCGAATTTAAACGTACCAAGAGCTTTATCCCCAAGGACGATATTCTCCATAACAGTAAATTCCGGTACAAGGGTAGATATTTGATGGATCATTCCTATTCCAAGTTTTATTGAATCAAGGGGAGAGGATATCTTTACCCTCTCCCCGTTTATATAAATCTCTCCCTCATCTGGCCTGTAAAGTCCATAGAGTATGTTCATCAGTGTGGTCTTTCCAGCACCGTTTTCTCCCAAAAGGCCATGGATTTCTCCCTTTTCCACTTTGAAAGTAACATTATTCAAAGCGACGACCTCTCCAAATCTTTTTGTTATGTTTCTCAACTCTACAGCAATCATTTCTTGATTAAGAGCCTCCTTAATTCTTTTTTGACCTTTATTTCCCCGTTTTCTATCTTTTCTGCAAGCTCTTTAACCTTTTCATTGACAAACATTGAAACATTTTTAACAGGTATTTCCGTGTATCTTGCTTTGTCCCTGCCCCATTCCATTGGGAAGTATTTACCCTTTTCTCCATTCATTATTTCTTTCACCAGTTTTTTCATGGAATAGGAGAAGTTGAAAAGATCAGCAGCTAAGAAATTATCAGGAGCGCTTTCTGATTTATCAGAGTATGTTGCAGTGAAGTAAACCTTCCTTTTGGCTTTCTTGACAGCTTCGAACAGTCCGAAGTTACCAAGGTTAAGTCCGCTTATTAGAACGTCACAACCTTTGGAAATCAAAGTCTCTGCCGCCTGCCTTGCCTTCAAAGGATCGTTGAAATCTCCAGTGTATATATAGTGAAGCTTGATCTTGTCAGCAAGTCCCATATCCTGAAGAGCTTGATATATCGCGTTGATTTCTCCGTAAGTGAAGGGAAGTTCAAGACCGCTTATGAATCCGATATGTCCTGTTTTTGTGACCATCGCTGCCAAAGCACCAAGGACATAGAATCCAAGATGATACTCCCTTCCAAGAGTAAAGACATTCGGCATATAGTTCTTCGGCGGAGCTTCGTCTTCTATTATGAAGTAAACATCAGGATGCCTTTTCGCAACATCGAGGGTCGTTCTGACATACTGCCCGCCGTGAGTCCAAATGATTTTGAATCCGCTATCGATATATTCTTCCATAACCCTTGCAGCATCGGGAACCGCTACCCTTTGGGAATATGCAACTTTTAAGCCCAGCTCTTTTTTAAGATCCATGAGGGCTTGGTAACCCAGCTGGTTGTAATCTCTATCGTTTATAACACCTGGAAATATAGCTGCGATGCTCCACTTAGCCCCCAGCAATGTGAAAACTGTTAACACCAACAAAAATACCACAAGCACCCTTTTCATCTTAACACCCCCTAAAGAAGTTTTCTTGGTTTTTATTAAATCGAGTTTAGCATTTTTAAGTCAAGTTTTTTAATAGGAAAACCTTTTAGCAATTTCAAAAGCAAGACGTAAATTTCACAACCTATTACCAAATAAAAAAATATAATGAGTTCTTATCACATCAAAACAACATGTATAACAAAAACGGCCTCCTAAAATAGGGAGGCCTGAGAAAATTCTTTGTGATTATATACTTAAATCCATCCCGATAAAAAAGTAAAGTAAAACATGAGAAAGAAAAAAGAAGGGGTGGTAAAATGGAGATAAGTTTCCTTGTTAAAATAGCTGCAGATGAAGAAAAAGCAGAAACATACCTGTGAGAAAAAGGCGTATTGAAAACATTTACTGAATGTCCTTATTGTGGGAATAAACACTTCGGAAAGGTTAGAAGAGGCACGTATAAATGCTACAAATGTAAAAGAGAATGGAGCCCGAGGAAAGGGAGCATACTTGAAAGGTCAAGGATATCATATGGGAAATTTCTTCTACTATTAAAGCTATTTGAACTTGAAA
>JAMOOR010000145.1 GCA_027065235.1 Thermotogaceae bacterium
CTCTCAGAATAACATAGATGATTTTCTCTGCCCCCTTCTCCCCTTGCAACTGCTCCATGACTTTTAACCGCCTTTTAAGCTCTTTAAATAACCTTTCGATTTGATTCGTCGTATATATCATTCCCCCATAGACACATTTAATTTTACACTACCATGACTTGCAGCAGTTTGTTGCAGCTATTGCAGTTTAAAAATTGATGGTAAAATTCGTTTTTGAGAGGTGATGATGTGAGAAAGCTAATTTTTATTGTGCTTTTGTTGATAGTTTTATCCACAGTGGCTTTGGCTGATCAAGTGTATGATGAGATGAAGAGTATGGTAGAAACTCTGGATTCAAGCGTAGTTCTTTTGAACAAAAGAATAGATGCTGTTATTGGCTATTTTGAAGGGAGAGTTACAGATGTTCAGAGCGATTTAGACGGAAAGATCGAAGAGCTTAAAAAGCTTTTAGATTACCATGAAGAGGCGCTTGGTGTAATAAAGAAGACTTTGGAAAGTATAAACAACACTATGGAAAAGCTTTATGAAAATCAGCAAGTGCTTTTTAAATATGTGGATGCCCTTTCTAAGAATCAAGAAACACTACAAAAAGCCGTTTTAAAAAACGATGATACGATTAAGAAATTAGAAAAGAAGCAAAGCAATACAGAATTTCTTGTTTATTTATCAATAGCGCTGTCTGCTTTAAATACGCTCCTTATTGGTATTGTCTTGATTTTAAAGTAGCGGTTTTATCTGGTCACCGCTGTTCTCCACAAGCCCCATCAGTTCAAGTTCTGTTATTTTTGAAAGAACCTTACTTATAGGAAGATTTAAAGCCTGAGCTATTTCTTCGACTGTTTCGCATCCATTTAATACTGCTTGAAGAACTGGATCATTCACTTTCTCATCAGAAAGCGGCTTCATTGCATTTAATGAATAATATTCGATTATGTCGTTTGGTGATGTTGCAGGAATAGCTCCATCTTTTATTAATTTGTTCGTTCCTTTTGAAGTGTATCTCGTTATGTCTCCCGGAACTGAGAATACATCTCTGCCTTCATCAGCTGCTATTCTTGCTGTTATTAAGGCTCCACTTTTCTCCGGAGCTTCAGTAACAAGTGTGCCAACAGATATAGCTGCAAGTATGTAATTTCTTTCAACAAACTGATGCTTTTTTGGTCTGGAGGAAAGTGGATATGGGCTTATTATAGCTCCATCTTTTTTGAGTATTTTTCTATATGTAGATTCGTTGGATTTAGGCGTTGGCATGTCAACTCCACTTGCAAGAACAGCAATTGTTTTTCCACCAGCTTCAAGGGTAGCTTCATGAGCTTCTCTGTCTATTCCAAACGCCATGCCGCTCACTATTGTAAAGTATTCCGATAGCTCCATAGCGAATCTTTTCGTAATGCTCTTTCCATAGGATGTTGCCTCTCTTGTTCCTACAATTGTAAAAAGCTTTGACGTCAACAAATGGCAGTTTCCAAGGCAGAAGAGAACAATAGGGGGATTGGAAGAGTTTTTTAGAAATTCGGGATAGTTTCTATCAAAGATGGTTATGATCGTTGATGATGTTTCCTTTAACAATTTTTCTTGAGTTCGCATGAATGTATAAACAGGTTCTTTCAGAAGTATTCCCATATCTTCCGAGAACTCCTCAAAGGTTTTATCTGCATTATCCATAATTTTTCGGGTAGGCATTTTTAAAAGGTACCAAGCTGTGTATATCTCAAGTGCATTCATGGCTTTCTTTCGTAGGCAAAAAATCCTTCGCTTTTCTCGATTGATCCATCGGAAAGAACCATAAAAACCTGTGCCCCAAGTTCTGGAAAGTGCACCACAACATACCGCCAGTCCTTTGCCATAACGAATCCCGCTGTTGAAAGTACATCAGCAGCAAGTGCATCTTTTGTTATAACCGTAACACTTTTTGCGTAAGGTGCTGGCATCCCTGTTTCTGGATCTAATATGTGATGGTATCTTTTTCCATTAACTATAAAATATCTTTCGTAATCACCAGATGTTGCTACAGTTCCTTCCATCATGTAGATATAGTCTATACTTCCTTCACCTCTTGGATTTTTGATTCCGATTACCCAATAGGTTTTTCCATACTTTGGGCCGATTATTTTTATTTCACCACCGGCGTCTATAAAACCAGTTGCATCTTTGTCAATAGTTTTTACAATGTTGTAAGTTCTTTCAAGAGCGTAGCCTTTGACCATCGCACCAAGATCAAGCCAAGCTCCATTTAACATTTTCACTCTCATATTCTTTCTATCTATGAGTATGTTTTGATATCCAGACATCTTTAAAGCTTTTTTGATTTCTTCTTCCGTTGGAAT
>JAMOOR010000146.1 GCA_027065235.1 Thermotogaceae bacterium
AGGGAAGGCACTTGAGCAGATAAAAGAGAAGAATTATCACGAAAAGTATAAAGGAAAATGTGAGGAAATTTATCTGATAGGTATTGAATTCTCTAGAAAGGACAGAAACATAGCCAGCTTTGAGTATGAGAAAATCTAATAAAATTCAAGTAAGAACCGGGGCGATGCCCCGATTTTTTAACTTTTTTGTTCTTTTCTATCCTTAAACACCTCCGCTAAAGCTCCTAAGGAAGACAAAAGTGAACTTGTCTCATAAGGCATAAATATCTTACTTGCGTTGCCTTCAGCGATCTTTGCAAGGGCTTCAAGATATTTTAAAGTAATTATCTCTTTGTTTGGATTTCCTTCGTGGATGGCTTTGAAGACATTCAGTATTGCCTGCGCCTGGCCTTCCGCTTCCGCTATTAGTTTGTATTTATTAGCTTCTGCTACCTTCTTTATCGCTTCGGCTTCACCTTCCGCTTTCAGTATTGCTGCACTTTTTTCTCCTTCTGCCCGCAGTATCTGGGCTTGCTTTACACCTTCAGCTTCTAAGATAGCTGCCCTTTTTGTTCTTTCTGCTTTCATTTGCTTACTCATCGCCTCCATTATGTCCCTTGGAGGATCTATTTTCTTTATCTCAACCCTTGTTATCCTAACACCCCATTTGTCGGTAGCCTCATCGAGAACTTCCCTCAACTTCAAGTTTATTCTCTCCCTTGACGTTAAAGTTTGATCAAGCTCAAGCTCACCTATGACATTTCTAAGGTTGGTCTGTGCAAGCTTTATGGTAGCTATATCAAAGTTACTTACGTTGTATATAACCTTGTAAGCATCTGTTACCTCATAGTAAATAACGGCATCAACTGTGACTATAACATTATCTTTCGTTATGACCTCCTGTGGAGGGACATCAATAACCCTCTCTCTCATATCAACTTTTATGAGCCTGTCAAAAAAGGGGACTATAATATGAAGCCCTGCCCCAAGCTCTTTCTTGAATTTACCAAGTCTTTCCACAAGGCCTCTCTCATAAGGCCTTATGATCTTTATAGATGAAGCCGCAATCACAAAAAGAAAAAATATAAGAATTCCCAGCGCTATCACAACTACCCCCTCCTTAGCTTTCTACCTTATATCTATTCTATTCAAAATCTATTCCACATATTCCTATGGGGATTATAACATTAAAAATCTATATGATTCACTTAACGCAATCGGTATCCGCAAAGGGAAAGTACTTAGGGTTATACTGAACAGAACATTTGGAAAAAGAAAAGACAATAATATAAGATTAAGATAATAATATAAGATAGAAGCAGCCTCTAAAAAGAATCAAAAGGCGATGGGAAAAATGCATGGTATTACCACAGCGTTTGGCAAAATACTTACCATACTGTTAATTGGAATATTTTTTGGCTATGCGGCTTTAGCAACCGCACAAAAGCATTCTGGATTTTTGCTTTTCCCTGCTGGAATTTATGCTAATAAAGTTACCAATGCGGTTTTAAAAAATCCTAATATTGAAGGTGTGCTTTTATCCGTTAGATGGAGAAATATAGAAACATCGAAAGGAAAGTACAATTGGGATACTTTGGATGGAAAGATAAACGCTGTAGCAAGAGCTGGGAAGAAGGTGGTTTTGAATGTAATGACTTGTGGAATAAGCGTTCCGGATTGGATGATCAACGATCCAGAAGTTGAGACATTCGAATTCCTTGATGTTATGAAATACCATTCAACTTATAACAAATCCTTCAGAGCTCCTGTCTATTGGGATGAAAAGTATCTGAATGAGAAGCAAAAATTCATAAATAAGCTGGGAGAAAGGTATGCGAATAACCCTGCAGTTGTTGGAGTTATGGTTTCTTTTATGGGTACATTTACCAATGACTGGTATATACCAAGGGATAAGTATAAGAAGGGAGACGGTTTGGCAAAGAAAGAATTGTTGGATAAAGGATACAGCACAGATAAGATGTTTGAGGTTGGCAAAAGAACAATTGATATGTGGGCAAAAGCCTTTCCTAAACAAGCTTTAAAGCTTCCTCTTGGAAAGTCCATTCCAGATGGGAAAAACAGCATAACAAGTTTGGCGGAAAGAATAATAAATTACGCCTACTTAAAATATCCAAGTAGATTCTATGCTCAGATAAACGCACTTTCCACATTGATCCCAAAAGCTGATAGCTTGAAAGTTCAAAACGCATCGCCAAATAGAGTGTATTATTTTCTCAAATTGTTATCACAGCATCCAGGACATATAGGATTCCAGATGATTTCATCCGTTAGTAAATACCCAGGAAGAGTTGATAACGCAGGAATAT
>JAMOOR010000147.1 GCA_027065235.1 Thermotogaceae bacterium
GGAAGTTATCAAAAAGGGAGGCAATCCTGACAGCCATTCAGAGATTGCCTCATACTACGGGCTTAATGAAGACGAATGCTGGAAGTTTGATTTAAACATTAAGTATGAAGAGTGGAAGAATCTCCTTCAAGGGAAGGCTCTTTCTACTCTTAAAACACTTAAAGATTGTTACGATGGAGGTAAACCGCTTGAGGAGCTGACAATTCCAATAATGCAGAAAATACAGGAGTGGCTTGTTTCTCACGAGAAGGAAATAATTGAAGCAGGAAAACTAAAATTTGAGGCTGAAAGACTACAAGAGCTTGTGTTCGGTGGTTCTGATCCTGAATGGAACAGGTCGTTTATTATAGCCCTCAACAGGGCAAGGACTTTGCAAGAGGTTATAAATGAATTGAATTTAACAGAGACAAGGAAGGGCTGGGGAAATTACCTTTATTACTCTGGTTCTGATGAGGAAAAGCCAATCAGAATTATTTTCAGAGATCCATCAGGACTGGGTAATGTAACCCACCTCGCAGTCCAAAGGTGGGTGCATAAGTATGCTCGGTTTAACAAAGAGACTGATCAGGTAGAAGTTTTTGAAGAGAGGAGGGTAAATATAATCCCCTCCTCAATCCCAATAAAGGAATAGCAACCCCTTTGCCCTCTGGGGAAAAAGCCTCAGAGGGCACTTTTATTATACAGTTAAGGAGGAAAAAAATGAAGCCAGTAAAAGAAATTCTGAAAGAACTGTTAAGCTTACCCCTTCATATTTGTTTTTATGTGTGCCTATCTGGTTTTCTTATAGTTTTAAAAGTCCTAAGCATCTTTTTTGGGAAAGAAAAGTTTTCAATAAAAATTGAACGGGAAAAGGAAAAGTCTGCTTAAAACTTTTGCCCTCTGGGGGAAGCCTCAGAGGGCTCTTTACTAAAAGAGGAAGAAGAAAAAAGAAGGAGGGAAGAAAAAAATGGTTATTAAAGATAGATTCGACAAAGACATGATTTTCTATTCAAAGATCCCTGAAGGAGTAAGAATCCGTGAGATTAACTTGGGAAATGGTCGTAAAGCACACGGCCGTCCATTTGCAAAGGTGGTAACATCTATCGATTTTTCAAAAGAGAATGGATACGCTTTCCAGGGGGAATTTCTCCCTCGCAGTTGGGAAGTAGATGTCCCAAATGGGAGTCTGCTTCTCGTGGTTCGTGGAGATGGAAGCTGGAAGCATCCACACTCAACTGCATACCTGTTTGTCGTGGAAGATTCTGAGATAGTCAAAAAGGGCTCGTTCGACTGGACAGAAAAACTGACAATAAGAGACGAAGCTGCAAAAATTCTTGAGGAGCTTGGAAGCGAAGATTTTGCTATTAAGAAAGCTGAAAAGCTAATAGATGAAGCTATAAAACTCGTAGGAATTGAAAAACTAAAAGAAATCATATCGCTTCGTGAGCAGAAAGAAAAATTTTAAAATTAAACAAGAAGGAGGAAAAGCTATGTTTATGTTTCCAACACTTACTATAAAAAACTTTAAGGGAATTAGAGAAGCACAATTTGAACTGGCTCCTATTACTCTCCTCTTAGGAGCTAATTCAAGTGGAAAGACAGCAGTATTAGAAGCTATTCGCTCTCTAACCATGCAGAGAAGGATAAAAGAAGAATATGACCTTTTTAGAGAAGCTGAGTTCGGTGAAATAAGGCTTGTAATACCAGGAGAAAGAACTGAAGAAATCCAAGTGGAAATCCCTTCTTCTGATAGAGGATATCTTGATGAAGAATGTGTATATTACTTGTCTTCAGTTAGAGAACCAGTAGAAAGGACAACTGAAGTCCAAGAATTATCATTGAGGACAGGAATAAGAGGAGAAAATACCCTGAAAGCAATAATTGCTGATCTTGTTTGGCATACAAAAAAGAAAGGAGAAACAATCCTTGATAAGATAAACCGCTACTTGGAACAAATTGGAATGAACTTCTCATACGAGCCAGATATAGAAATCTTCTCTGCTCCTTCAAAAATATACTTCAGACTGAAAGTTAAAGAAAGCGGCATCTCAGTCGATCTTGCAGATGCTGGATCTGGATATGCTCAGTTTTTGCAAGTTGCTACCTTTGTGATTACTGCTGGGTGGGGCGTTGAAGAAGAGAAACCAATCTTTGTCCTGCTTGAAGAACCATCAGCTAATCTTCATCCAAGACTATCCGCAGGAATAATGGACATCATTATGGAAGAAGCTATACACAGGATAAAGAAAGAATTGACATTTAGCTATGTCATAGAAACGCATAGTGAGCATATGCTTATGAGGCTAAGAAGAAGAATAGCAGAAG
>JAMOOR010000148.1 GCA_027065235.1 Thermotogaceae bacterium
TATTCTCTCTCCTAATGTGATTCTTATTGCAACAGGTATATCCATGGCGATTGGGCTATTTTTCGGTGTATTTCCTGCCCACAAAGCCTCAAAACTCGACCCTGTAGAAGCGTTGAGGTATGAATAAATTATGATATATCTGAAGTCTTGTTTTGCAAATTGAGAAATTCTATGAAATCTTTTTCTAACTTTTCTTTTGCTTTTTTAATAGCCTCGAAGTATTCTTCTTCAAATTTGGAAATTTCTTCAGTTATATTTTCAATATTTTCAGGCACAGGAAGAGACATTATCAGGCTGTCGCTTAAGAAAGGCGGATTTGTTCTTAAACATATTTGACCTTGAAGGGCTTCTTTTATAGGGAGAAAAGTGATGTATTTGTACAAAGCTTTTGCTTTTTTGAGATTCCTCACCTTTACCCCTATAACATTTGGATCAACGCAGAAAATTCCTTCCCTATCAACAACTGCGGCTTTAAAATCCTTCCCTCTGATTGCTATCACCAAGTCTCCTTTTCTTACTACGCTTTTCTCATTGCATATCTTCTCATCAAGGATATTTTCAACTTTTCCATTTTTTATAGAAGAAAGCTTTATAACATAACCTTTAACCTTTCTTGAAAGAGCTGGCAGATATCTGACGATTTCAAACTGCTTTAAAAGAGGCTGCCAAACCTGAGATAAAGCGGCCAACATTTCACCAGTTAGCATTGCCGGAACTTTTAAAGGATCTATCTTTCCATCTTTTGAGTACCATACAAGGTATAAAAAGCTTCCATCACTTCTTTTCCCAGCAGATTTTGCATACTTTACCTTCATTGGAACTCTAAATATGTGCTTTTCATCTCTAACTCCGCCTATAAGGATTATTTCATCGTAGCTTTCCAACAGACGAGATCTATATGTGTTTGCTTTAAGTTTTATTTTTTGCGGAAGGTCAACTCCTGTTGATGAAATGGATACTATTATACATCTGTCTTTCTTTTCCACTCTACCGGCCCTTTGCAAAAGCTCATGGAAGGGTGTTAAAGAGTAAGGATAGGCTTTAGCACCTGTTAGATACAAAACCCATGGAGCGACATCAGCAGGAAAAACTGCGAAATCTTCAAAGTTAAGATCTGACAAAAGTTCTTTAAAATTATCGTCTGCCATCGTCAAAGATAATTCTTTTAGAAAATCATCGAGGGTGTGTTCGCTGAGGTATTCTTTAACCAATTCATAAACTTTTGGATAAAATATCCTTGGTTTTTTTCCCCCATCGAGGGCGTATTTTATGTTTTCGACAAATTCCTTTACATCTCTAATTTTGTACAGTTGCCATATTTCCATGTTCTCCATCAGTTGTAGAATATCACATGGAGGGGATAAAGTGGATTGCAAGCTTGTAAACGAGCTGTATTCAAAAATGGGAGAGAAGTTAGGGATCACAGGGCTTTTCAGTATGGACTTGTTCGAAAGAATATACAGAGAGCTAACAAGGGCTTTGGGCGGGAATGTTCCTGATTGGGTAGAGCAGGACACAGCACTTTACGAGATAATAGAGGAGTTTTCAGAGAAATTCGATAAAAACGAACTTATACATGTGATGCTCTCTCCATCTTACTTTGATCCATGTGACGGGCAAGATTATGTAAAAGCGGTGTTTGAATTTTTCAAAGGGTGCAAAAAAGTGGTGTTTTACCCTCTTGAACTTACCCTTCATATTGCATCCCTTTTTAAAGATAGGGCAATATCCTTCATAGATAACGACCAAAACTACGCTGGATATCTCCTTCAACTTGCAAACATCGCTGGCGTCAAGATAAAAGAAGTGAGGAAAGGAGAATGCCTTTACATAACCACACATTATGGTGGTGTTGACGAAGATATGATAAAAAACTTCGATAAGGTAGTTACATTTGGAAGCGTTCCGCCTAAAAGACACGATTTGGACTTGGTATACAGAACAGATGATATATCCTCAACTCCTGTATCTTTGTTTTTCAAAGAAAACGGAAAGTATGAAAGTATTTTAAATGAACACCCTGACCTTTTTCCATTCATAATAGAATCAGCTCTTGAGCCTGATTTCTTCACGGGAAAGATGGCCCTATCTGAGATAGCTAAGATAGAAAAGATAGACTGGAGCCAGTTTATAGAACACAGAGTAGTCGTCTTTGACGGCTGCAGAGCCGAGGTGATCAGTGGTGAATATGCAAAAGGTGGCTCTTACATAATAAAAAGCAAAAAACCATACCTGATAAAAGCTGTTCTTAACTCTTCATTTATGCATCGGTATTTAGATT
>JAMOOR010000149.1 GCA_027065235.1 Thermotogaceae bacterium
CTTCTGCTTGAACTCCTATCATTTCTGCCTTTGGCATTTTTTCACCTCCTTTCATTGCAACTTTCCCACCGGTGGGAAGCTTCATGACACCCATCAACACATCGCTCGATTCACATAGCACAGGGGTTTTCACCATATCGGTAGCTCACTTATCTTCTTTCGTGCCTCCAAATCAGTGATTTGGATACACTCTTCCACGGGAGCAACTTTACCACCAGATGTCTGATCATCTTCAGAAGGATCCGCAAACACCATCACATTCGTTAAAAGCATTACTAAAAGTATCATCAGCAGTGTTATGAACTTCTTCCACACAGTTTCACCCCCTTCGCGCTTTATTGTAGTATTACCGTAGTGATTTTCAACTTTTGTGCTTTCCTTTTCCCGCTTCAGAACCGAAATTTCAATCGCTGCTTTTTATAGGTATCTACACTTTTTAGTTTTTTGGTCTACAACGCTATATAGCCGCATGTTAAAATAGTGATGTAACCTTGATTTCAGGAGGTTTAAAAATGAGAAGTGAGTTGATCACAAAAGCCGTAACTGAAATTTTCAACCACGGTTTTTCTTTTACACGACCCCTTGCAAATTATTCCCTTGAGGCGAGTTCACATAGTAGTTGGAGATATTACATATTGTCCCTGAAACACAGGGATACGAGAAATTACGAGAAAGCCTTAATAGAACTTGAAAAAAGTTTGAATACTTGTAAATCCAGATCCTTGTACTACATTTTGCTCGCCCATAAATTGTCTTTACTTGGACTTACGAAAAGGTATCGCGAAGGAGTGGACCTCTATAAAAAGTTGCGATCCGAAATAAAGAACATACCTCCAAATCCAAGAAGAATAGTAGCACAACTTTTGCTGAACTATTGTTCTATGCACCTTTATGACATCTTCAGCTGCATTGGAAGGTTCAGTGGGAAGATGTATGAGATGAATGAAGCCACAAACGCTTTTGTGTTGATAAGCAAAGCCAGATATGATGCACGAAAAGGCGATGTGGAAAAAGCAATTGAGCAGTATAAAAAAGCTTTGGAACTATCAAAAAGTATCCCACATCCTGCTGGGATATTGTCTTGTTTGAATGACATTGCGTGGTTCACAAAAGAGAGGAACTCAAAGGTAGCGATAAAGTATGCTGAGGAAGCCATGTACTGGAATGGTTATTTCAGCGAAAATCCCAAATTTTATGTGTTGGATACTTTATTTGTTGTGCAAAACATGGTACATGATGCGAAGATATTCAAAACATCCAAATTGCTGCTTTTGTATCTGGAAAGGTTGCCTGAAGAAGAATATGTTAGGATATATAAGCGTTACGAGAAAACGATAAAAAAAGCAAAGAAAATGCTGATCAACTCTGAGAAAGCGCTGTATAAAAATACAAAAGAATTTAGAAATTACCTGAGAAGACATGTTAAATCCATAAGACAGGCATCAAAAATGACAGGAATCGCATGGGACAGATTGAGGGACATAATGTATGGGAAGGTGTCGACTATCAAAGGAACAACTTTGCGAAAGCTCATAACTGGTTTGAATTTAGATCCATTTACAGCACCCAATTGTGTTGCTACACAATGGTGGAGGACAATGATAGAAAAAAAGTTTTTGGAATCCTTAGAGCTTTTAGATCAAATGAGGTTCGAAGAGAGGATTAAGGATTTTCTACTAACATATATGAGCATGCCCGAAAGAGAAACAACTTGCAAATATCTTAGCAGGAAAGATAAACTAAGGCAAGCAATAACATTCTGTGGAGATGTTAAAGCGTTCAAAGAATTTATGTCCCAAAGACACGAAACGATGGAATTCGTAGTGGATATGGTGGATACACATCCATATATAGAAGGAAGGAAAGCGGTAGTTAGGAAAGCGATAGAGAAGATGGGGATAAAGAGGCTAAAAGAATTCATTCAAAGATACATAGAGCTTGATGAGAGTGATAGAAAATTACTGGACAGGTTTATGAGAAACTATGGTAGGTACGATGGAATAAGATTTGGGCTGAGAGTGAAAGGGTCAGAGGTAGTGAGAGAATTTGCGAGGAGATATAGGTTAAAGATACTACAGCCGATGTTTTTGGCATACTGGTGTGAAGATGACGGAAGAGTGAGAAGAAGACTGGAGAGAGTTTTAAAATCAATGGTTGGGACTTCCCCAATAACTGTGTAAAAGCAGAGCCTAATATAATTAAATCCTGAATTTCAAATATTTGTTTTCAATTGCTCGTAAATTTTTCTCCAATTTTATGGAGAG
>JAMOOR010000150.1 GCA_027065235.1 Thermotogaceae bacterium
TGTACCATTTCTTGGGTGCAGTCCAATTTTTCGATGGTTTTGTATTAAACAGGAAAAAACGGACCCCTGATTTACGGTTAAAAAGAGCTTTTTTGTTTTTTCATAGTATCTTTAAACCTCAACATGTAGCCACTTTTCCTTCTTCACAATATAAAGTCCCAACATCCCAGAGAAAACTATGAAGGAAGCATATACTACGCCAAGTAAGTTCAAATTTGATGTAAAGTGAGCGGTTATGAAAAGAAGGGGTATCTTGTAAGCCCAAATTCCTATAGAGCTGATCATCAGCATGTCTATTGTTCTTCCACCACCGATTAATGTTCCATAGCTGACATTCATAAATGGCATGAAAAGAAATCCGAAGGAAGCGTATCTTAGAAACTCAGCGGAGGCTTCAAGAAAGTCCTTTTCTTTTGCAAATAGGACAGCAATTGGGTGAGCAAAGGTGAATATAAAGGCAGCTATCGCAGCTCCTATCAACATAGATATCTTCAATCCTTCTTTGAAAACCGTCAAAGCTTTTTCTTTATTCTTCTCCCCAAGACTCTGGCCAACAAGAGTTGTTATAGCACCTTCTATAGCAAAGGCAATCATCCATGATATATCCAGTACCCTTGAATACACGCCAAACACCGCTGTTGCTGTTACACCTATGTATGAAAAGATTTTGACTATTATCAATCTAGATACATCCCAATTAAGGGCATCAAGAAGTGAAGGTGTTCCTATCTTAAAAATCTTTTTGAGAAGTGAAAGTTGCGGTTTTTCCACTTTTAAAACCCATATGTTCCATTTTTTCTTGGCCCATATGAACCCATGGAACATGGCAGCGGTTTCACAGATTCCAGAAGCGAGTGCTGATCCTACAACTCCCATATGAAAAGTGAACATGAATATGGGATCAAGAACTACATTGGCGCTTCCCCAAATCGTATTTATTAAAAACAGAGTTTTTGTATCTCCGATTGATCTGTAAACCGTTGACATCGTTCCCAAAAGAAAATCGAATGGTAAAAAGAGCGCTCGCCATTTGTAATAAGCTACCGCAGCATCTATAGTTACCTTTCCACTTCCCATCCAAAGTAGGATATCTTTAGATAAAGGATATGTCACTAAAAGTAACAAAAGTCCAGAGAGAAATTTATAAAATGCTATTTGGCGGCCAATTCTTTGAAATTCCTCGTGATTTCCTTCTCCCCACCTTCTTGTTAAAAGAACCATTGATGCAACACCGAATATTTCGTTCAATATATAGTTCATGTTGTAAAAGCTTACAGCCAGGGTAACAGAAGCTACAGCTTCTTTTCCAAATCTCCCTATCCACATCAAATCAACCGTATTGTAGAGAATCATTATCATTGAGCTTCCCATCGATGGTAAAGCTATTGCCAGTATTCTCTTTGAGATGGAGTTTTTCACATTATTATTCACCCCGTTTGTGAAGGTTGCCGCTATATAAATAACATGTAAAAGGATTACTTTCAATAGTTGTTAGGATTTGGTTTTTAAGAGAGGATTCTAAAAGCGAGGTAAGTCAAGGATTTTTTTAAAATATCGCTTTGTATAAGTTAATCCACATTTCTTGCAGAAACGTTAGTTCTAAAAGTAATGATTCGCATAGAACCTCCTTATAGCGGGATGGATAGGTACATGTATGTGAGTTAAATTATTTTAAATACTTGAATATTGTGGGAGGATATTATAAAATAAAGACGCCGTTGCGGGGTGGAGCAGCCTGGAAGCTCGTTGGGCTCATAACCCAAAGGTCGTGGGTTCAAATCCCACCCCCGCTACCAGTCAAAAACCCACATTTTGTGGTGTAAAGAAGTAGTCAACTACATGGATACTCCCTCATTCAGGTGAGGGGGTATTTGTTTTGTGTATATATGGAAGAAAAAACTTCAAAAAGAACCTGACAGAATCATAGATGTAAGGTGCCCCCCAGTAATTGGACAATAAAAATTACAGTTTTTATTCATCCAGCTCAAGAAGCTCTCACCATCCTTCCTCCATAGTATACTTCATCAGGAGTCCTGTATCCCAACGCTTGATGTAACCTCTCACTGTTGTAATATCTTACCCATTCCTCTGTCTTTTCCTTTAGCTCCTTTAATTCCGTCTTCTCCATCAAATATATGTATTCCCATTTGTATATCCTAAAAAACCTCTCCATGTAGATGTTATCCTTATACCCTCGCTTACCCGCATTTGCCTTTATCCCTGCACTTTCCAATACCTTCCTAAAGCT
>JAMOOR010000151.1 GCA_027065235.1 Thermotogaceae bacterium
CCCAGATTTCCTTGAACTTCCTACCCTCTGCGAGGTACTTCTCGATGACATGTTTCGGCCAAATCGGAATTCCACCTATGTATCTCCAAGCAAGTCTGTAAACCTTGTTGAAAACTACCTTTACCGTGTAATCATCAACCTTGTAAGCCTTTGGCCAGTTGTCAGCTGCAAAGAGGTTCTGCATGTCGTTTGGAATATCCTTATTGAAGTAGATGTTGTTTATGGTGTATACCACATCATCGGCTGTGAACGGCTGTCCGTCACTCCATTTGACCCCTTTCCTGAGGTACCAGGTAAGGATCATCTTTCCATCAGGGGTTTTCTCAACTTTCCAGTTCTCTGCAAGAGCTGGATACCAAAGACCGTTGTTATCCCTTTCCACCATAGATGCCATGAACCTTCCAATGATCTGCGTGGAACTCGTTTCCTGTGCCACAATGTCGTTCATCGTTCTTGGGCCGCTAAGGGTTCCAAGAATAAGCTTTCCGCCCCTCTTTCCTGTAGCATCAGCACCGAGGTACTTGTCGCTTGCGGCGTATGGTGGTAGAGCAAAAATGACTCCTACCAACGCCACAATCGCTAAAACAAACCAAAGTTTCCTCATAACCCCACCTCCTTTATGAATTTTCCTGTGGTAAGTAGCAAGCTACATAATGATTTTCTTTTACTTTAACCATTGGTGGATATTCAACATCACACCTGCCTTGTATCTTCCACGGACATCTCGGATGAAAGAAACATCCTGTCGGCCGTACAATAGGACTTGGCACTCCACCCTGAAGAATTATTCTTTCCCTTTGCTTCTCTATCTTTGGATCTGGTATGGGAACAGCTGACAGTAGTGCTTTCGTGTATGGGTGAGTAGGATTATCAAATATCTCATCGGTATCTCCCATTTCAACTATCCTACCTAGGTACATAACCGCAACTTCTTGGGAGATAAACCTGACAAGTCCCAGATCGTGGGAAATGAATAGATATGTGAACCCATATTTTTCTTGGAGATCTAAGAACAGGTTTATTATCTGGGCCTGAACTGAAACATCAAGGGCCGAAGTAGGTTCATCCAAGATTATTATTTCGGGATTTATTGATATTGCCCTTGCTATAGCTATCCTTTGCCTTTGACCTCCAGAAAACTGGTGAGGATACCTATCAAGGTGATACGTTTTAAGCCCGACACTTTTTAAAAGCTCTGCAGCCATGTCGTAAGCTTCCTTTTTGTCTTTCGCCATACCGTGAAAGAGAATCGGCTCTGTTATAATCTCTCCAACGGTCATCCTTGGATTCAAAGAGTTCATCGGGTCTTGGAAAACTATCTGCATCTTCTTACGGAAGTTCAGCCTCTTTTCTTTTATATCATCCAAGTTCTTTTTTATCTCTTCATACATCCAATTCAAAAAATTTCCTGATCCGAGCTCTTCAAACTTATCAAAAAGCTGCTTTTCATCCTCTGGAAGGTTTTCTACCCCATCAGAACTTTCAAGCTCTTCAAATCTCTTTATAAAGGTTTCTTTTATATATTTCTTTATCTCTGATGGGCTCATGAAATAATATGTAGTATCTATACCGTCCACAAATATCCTTCCAGCAGTTGGTTGATGAAGCCTCAAAATAGTCTTTGCGGTTGTGGTTTTTCCACAACCGGATTCTCCCACAAGGGCAAAAGTGGTTCCCTTTTTGATCTTAAAAGATATATCATCAACAGCTTTTACATAACCCACTATTTTTTTTACTAAGAATCCTTTTCTTATTGGAAAGTACTTCTTCAAATTTCTAACTTCGAGAACGACCTCTTTTTCTTTTATAATATCTCCCCCTATCCGATGCTATGTCCACTGGTTGATTTTACCAAAAGACCTTTATAGTTTAAAGCTATTCTCACAAATTCTCAAGGAGCGCTTTATAAGCTCTATATGATTCATAAAGATCTATTTTCGATACAAGCTCATATGGAGAATGCATCCCTATAAGTCCCGGGCCCATATCAATCACTTCTGCACCTTTCTCTGCCAAGAATTTAGCTACCGTCCCGCCGCCACCAACATCCACCTTTCCAAGGTTACCAACCTGCCACAAAACACCATTTTTATTCAAAACAGCTCTGACCTTTGCAACAAGCTCCGCCCTTGCTTCGCTGGCACCGGCCTTTCCCCTTGCACCTGTGTACTTTGTCAAAACTATTCCGTGCCCAGCTCTAGCAGCGTTGGCAGGATCATGAACATCTTTAAACGATGGGTTTATAGCTGCATTAACATCAGCAGAAATAACATTCGTTTTCTCAAGAGTTTCATCAAGATAGAATTCCACATCATCAAAGCCCTGCTTCTTTAACACTTTCCTAAAGAACATCATGTAGAACCTACTCTTTGCACCCGTATTTCCATCACTACCAATTTCCTCTTTGTCGAAGAGAATTATTCCCATGTTTTTGTCAGAGTTTGCCTCTATAAGAGCAATAAGAGATGTGTATGCACATATTCTATCATCATGTCCGTAAGCTCCAACAAAGCTTCTATCAAGTCCTATTTCCTTTGCCTTGAAAGCAGGAACAAGGTAAAGATCAGCACTTATTAGATCTTCTTCTTTTATTCCATATTTTTCATTTAATATTTTAAGGATATTAAGCTTAACGGCTTCCTCCTCTTCATCATTTAACGGAACTGATCCAAGTATAAGGTTCATTTTTTCCGCTTGGAACTTTTCAGAGACTTTCTCATCTTTTCTATCAAGGTGTGGCAAAAGGTCGGATATAACAAACACAGGATCATCTTCGTTCTCTCCTATGTTCACATCAATGGTTGTTCCATCCTCCTTTACAACAACACCCACTATAGAAAGAGGTATGTTGAACCAATGATACTTCTTGATTCCACCATAGTAGTGTGTTTTTGCAAGAGCTATGCCCTCATCTTCTATTATGGGATGAGGTTTGAGATCGATCCTTGGAGAGTCTATATGAGATACAACAAGGTTCGTGCCATCTGTAAGCTTTGAGTTTATCTTCATTGCAACAAGGGCTTTTTCTCTGAATTTCATGTAAACCTTGGCAGAAGTGCTGCCATCGTATTCGGAAATATCAACAAATCCCTCTCTCTTTAAAACTTCTTCCGCAAACTTTACAGTCTGTCTCTCTGTTTTACATGAATTTATAAACTTAATATAACCTTTTGCGAATTTATCAACTTCATCTGCGTTGAGCTTAAGCCAACCTGACTTTGTCTGGAATTTTAATTCCTTCATCATATCCCTCCTTTTCATTTTTTGCTGCCACCAAATTGTTTATTATATATCCAAAACCTGATAAAATTTAAGCGCTATGAGAATACTACTGATAGATTTGTACTACAAAAGAACCCAAATAAGGGAGGTAAACTGGAAAACTGGTGGTAGTGAACTTACGAGGATGCTTCTAAAAGAGTATCCAAGTTCGGTTGTTATAGCTCCAGGCCTTTTAACTGGAACGAGAGCACCAACTGGAGGAAGGTACTCTATAGGAGCCGTAACTAAAAACGGGATTCATATTGGTAACGTCGGCGGATTCATTGGTACCTACATAAAAGGGTACGACTACTCAGCCATAGTCTTCCTTAAAGAGAGTATAGGGCCTGTTACTGTTGAAATTTCAAAAGATTTTGTATCTTTCCAGAGTGCTTTCCCGTATCTTGGAAAGGGAACCAAAGAGGTTACAGAAAGTGTGGAAAAGGGAGGGATAAAAAGTATAGTAGTTGGTCCAGCTGGTGAGATGGGTTCAAAACTGTCAGCTGTTGTGGCTGAGGGAATGAGAATAGTTGGAAGAGGAATGGGTGAAGCGCTCTTCAGGAAAGGAATAAAACTTCTTACATTTGAACCAGCTGTTTATAAATTCCAAAATGAAAGATTCATGAAGATAGCAAATGAGATAAAGACTAGATTGAAGGCTGTTGACGAAGGAGTTAGAGTGAAACACCCATGTTACGGATGTCCAATAAAGTGCGTTGCTTTTGACGAAAGAGGAAAAAAAGGGAACATAAGAGTTTTGAGTGAGCTTGGAATACCAGAACTAGATCAACAGGAAATAGTTGATCTTGCCAACGATAAAGGAGTTGACCTTTTCGCGGCAGCCTACATAGCAAAGATAAAGATGATGGATATAAAGGAAGTCATAGAAGCGGCAGCCTCTGGTGAAGATTGGAACGAGGACCTTCCGAAAAAGGTTAAAAACGATTGGGAGGATTATCTCGATACAATAGGGATTTGCGCTTCAGCTGCAACATATCTTTCTAAAGATTTAATAGAACGTCTTGTTAAAGCTTACATGGAGGTGGTAAAGTGAAAGCTATCATCCTTTGTGCGGGAAAAGGAACTAGGTTGAGACCACTTACACATACAACCGCAAAGCATCTAATACCTGTGGCGAACAAACCTGTTCTTTTCTATAGTATGGAAACTATAAAAGCCGCTGGAATAAATGAAATAGGAATAATCGTTAACCCGGCAAATAAAGAGGTTTTTAAGGAGATACTTAAGGATGGATCGGAATTCGGATTGAAAATAGATTACATAGTCCAGGAAGAACCAAAAGGACTTGCCCATGCAGTTTGGGTTGCGAAAGATTTCATAGGCGACGACTCATTCCTTATGTACCTTGGAGACAACATGTTAATGGAGGATTTAACAGCGTTTGTGAAAGAATTCGAAAGAGAGGATTTAGACGCTTCCATCCTTCTAACACCTGTTGAAGATCCAAGGAGGTTCGGTGTTGCCGTTCTTGAAAACGGAAAAATAGTAAAGGTTGTGGAAAAACCAAAGGAACCACCCAGTAACCTTGCGATCATAGGAGTTTACCTCTTTAAACCTATCGTATTTGAAGGAATTAAAAACATAAAACCATCATGGCGAGGAGAGCTTGAAATAACCGATGCCATAGGATGGTTAATTGAAAATGGTTACAATGTTAAAGGTCATATAGTATACGGCTGGTGGAAAGACACGGGAAAACCAGAAGACCTTCTTGAAGCTAATAGAAAGATTCTAGAGATGATGAAAGGCAGCGAACTTTACGGAAAAATTGATGAAGATTCAGAGCTTCAAGGAAGCGTATCTGTTGGAGAAGGCTCCCTGATAATTAATTCCGTAGTGAGAGGTCCAGTTGTGATAGGTAAGAATGCAGTTATTAAAAATTCTTACATAGGTCCATACACTTCCATAGGTGATGATGTACACATTGAGAATTGCGAAATAGAAAATTCCATAGTTATGGAAGGGAGTACTCTAATGGACATAGAAAGTAGAATTGATTCCTCCATCTTTGGAAAGAAAGTAAAATTAGTAAGATCTGAAAGAAAACCTAGGACAATAAAATTAGTTGTTGGAGACTTGTCCACCTTGGAGTTGATTTAGCATCTATCATGATTCTATGGGGTATTATATAATCACAGTAAGAGCAGCCGAATTTAGAGAGGTGAAACGATGGAGTTAAGCAATGGAGAAAAGAAGTATCTTTTAGGAGTAATTCTGACCTGTTCAGAATACGGGTGGACAAGGCTTAAATGGGTGGCTGATCTTTACAATGTCAAGCTCCCGACGGCGAAGGAATTTTTAGGGTCACTGGCGAAAAAGGGCCTTTTAGATTACCAAAAAAGAGGGGCGATTTTTTTAACAAAAAAGGGTCAGGAAATAGCGGAAAAGGAAAAAAAGAAGTTCGAAACAGTAGTAACATTCATGACAAGATGCCTTTTAGTGGACGAGGACATTGCTAAAAAGAACGCTCTGAAAATTCTGTTTGATCTGGATGAGATATTGGCTGATAGGATGTATAAATTTATAGATATGATGACGAAATGTCCATCAAAACCTGTTATTTTGGACAAATTCGAACAATACATAAAAGATGGTACATATCAGGCTTGCAGTTTCTGTCCGATGATAATAACGAAGGAAGGAGGGAACGAAAAAGATGACAATAAATGAAGCAAAGTACATAGCAAAAAAAATTATGGAGGTAGGAGAGGTTCCACTTTTAGTTGGTCACTTTGGCGTGGGAAAAACGGACATGATAAGAGAGATTGCAAATGAAACCGGCAGAAAGCTTATCATCCTCATCTTATCTCAAATGGAACCGGGGGATCTTATAGGTCTTCCTGCAAGGGGAGAAGATAAAACGGTGTTCCTAAAACCTGACTGGTGGCCGGAAGATGGCAATGCAATAATACTTCTTGATGAAATAAACAGATCTCACAGGTCGATAAGAAACGCCATAATGCAACTTCTTATAGATAGAAGAATCCACAACCACATTTTACCCGATGGTGTGTGGATAGCGGCTGCCATGAACCCACCAGATGATGAGTACGATCAGGCAGAACTCATAACGGATCCTGCCTTTATATCAAGGTTTTTCATACTGGAAGTCTCTCCAGAGGTGGATGAATGGCTTGAGTGGGCAAAGAGAATGAATGTTCATGAGAGCGTAAGTGACTTTATAAGAGAATTTCCGGAATTTTTATCTCCACAAAGAAATGTCTCGCTGAGAGCTGAGCTAAAACCAAGTCCAAGAAGCTGGTACAAGTTGGGAAGAGTTCTTTCAAACCTTAGTGAAGAAGACATCAAAAAATACGGCTACACGATAGCTGCTGGAATATTGGGGCCTGAGGCTGCAAAGGTTTTCTACGATTCATATTTGAAAGAGAAAAACATCCCATCTGTAGAGAAAATACTTTTTGAAGGGCAAATCAAAAAACCTGAGAATATCGATGAGATAAATTCACTGGTGGTAAGGATAATCGATTACCTTTCCAACTTAAGCGATATCAAATTAAAGGAATTCGAAGAAAAGATAGAGACGGTTAGCGAAAATATCATAAACCTATCAAAGATCCTTCCCAAAGAGTCATTCTATGCTCTGATGAGGTTCATAGTTGATTCTGCTGAGAAGTCAGGACTTTATGGCAGCGTTATGGACAAGCTTTTGACCTCCCTCACCACCCATGAAGAAATACTGGAGATGGTAAAAGGGTTATGAAAAAACTTGAAAGAGCGCTTCTTCTTCTTGGAAAGGAATCACCGTTTTACCTATACATACTTCTTGGAATGAAAAGGGTTAAAAGCGATGCTACAAGAACCTTATCGTTGGGCTTTTCAAGGAACGGTGATGTTATTCTCTTTTACAACCCAAAAATTGAACAAAAAGATGTAAGATTCATAAAAGCTCTTCTGAAACATGAGGTTATGCATCTTATAAATCTTCACTTTTTGATAAAGCCAAAGGACAACCGAGATAAAAAAATCTGGGATCTTGCTATGGATGCAGCGATAAATCAATACATCGAAGATATCGACGCCCTTGGAGTCTCACTCAACCAGCTAATTGAGGAAGGACATGGCGTTGATAACGAATACATATTCGCCGTGCCACCAGCTCAACATCCTGGGGAAACTGCCGAGTTTTATCATGACTGGATACTGAAAAAATTCGAAGAGCTTGGAAGGTTTGATATAGAAGCGATTCCACAAAGCGCCGACGAACATGAGAATATGCAAAATATAGAAAACATAGACATGATCTTGGAGATAACGAAAAATAAAGTAGGAAAAGCATTCAACATGTACGGATCAGAGCTCCCATCAGGGGTTCAAAGAATGGTAGAAAAGTTTCTGAACAAGCCCACACTTAACTGGAAAGTGCTCATAAGAAGATTTATGGGAGCTTCCATAAAGGGCGAGAGGTACACTACTCCTTTAAAGCCCAACAGAAGGTACGATGATCAACCAGGATGGAGATACGATTATCAATCAAAGATAACCATTATAATCGACACATCGGGAAGTATCATAGAAAGTGAAATAAATGCCTTCCTTTCAGAGATAGAAGGTATAATGAGATTCTTCGATGGTGAACTTAACTTAGTTCAAGTTGATAACATGGTAACGATGGTTTCCAAGTACAGAAAGGGAAGCTGGAAGGATTTGGAAATTGTTGGAGGTGGAGAAACCGACCTCCAACCTGCCGTTACATACGCCGAAGAAGAACTGAGAACGGAAGGGACGATAATCTTTACAGATGGACACACTGACCTCCCGCTGGCAAGAAGAAGAATTCTATTTGTCCTATCGAAATTCCATAATCCGGAGTTTAAAAGGGAAGCCATACTCAGATATGGAAGATCATCGGTGGTGGTAATAGAATGAGAATAGGAATAGAGAGTCTTAATAAAAAATTGGAGGAGCTTGGAGAGAAGCTGCAGTTTTTAAAGAAGCCATCAATGGAGTTCCTGAATAGCTACAAAGATAGAATCGATAAGCTTTACAGGGCGGTGGTGCTGTTCTCCTTTCCAAGTGATGTAAACGCTTCGGTGGCTTTCAATACGGAAGGAGATATAATACTCTCTGTCACACTTTCTGATCCCTTCGTAAAATCCCCGTCTCCTTACAGGATGCAGTTAGCAGATGAGAAAAAGCTTCTTGAAATCTTCGAAGAAGTTTTTGGAAAAACTCCAGCTGAGGTTAAAGCAGGCATATTTGAATTTCCACCAAAGACAAAGTTCTTAGCTTTCATAGCACCAGATAAATTTGCAAATAAGCTGATATTTCAAGAAGAGATCAAAGGTGTCAAGTATATCTCCTTTGCAAAAGATGTTGATGAAAACTTTTGGAAAAAACTTGAAGAGATCAACGGAAAATACATAACTGAAGGTTCCTTTTCCATAGTAGATGATGAAGGAATCCATATAGCAATGTTGGCTCCTAAGGATGTTGAAGTTTTGTACATACCTCTTTTATCAGAGATGGCAAAGTTGATAAGGGAGAAGTTGGAGCTAAAACCCGCAAAATTTTCAAAGATGCCAAGGATAAAGGATAAAATTCTCATAACATTTTCTCTTCCCCTTGAGAGTTTATCAGAATCAAATCCTAAAGAGATCGCCGTGGACTTTGAAAAAAGACTAAAAGAAGGTTTCAATAGTTTTATAAGGGGTGCAAAACTGATATGAAGATATCTACATTTAGATTCATTCTTTACCTTTTAATTTCTGCTTTAGCTGTTCCTGAAATTACCGGAAATAAAGGCCTATGGGCCTCTGTTGCTTATTATCTTTTCATACTGTCTATAACCGCTCTTTTCATGTACAAGGATGGAATAAGATGGAACTTTTGGCTTCATAGCTTTAAAACAAGTGCCTTTAAATCTCTTTTATATCTTCCTATTTTATTTTTAGTTCTTCTAGTTGTTGGAATGCTCTTTCCAATCACATCACTTCCAGAGCAAGAAGGCGGCAAAAATGTATCGACAGCTCTCTTGTTTTTAGTAACTGTCATAATATCTCCTTTCGTAGAAGAGCTAATGTTCAGAGGGTATATCCAGGAATATTTGAGAAGTAGGTTAAAAAAAGAAATAGCAATAGTTGTTTCAGCTCTTATATTCAGCCTGTATCATCCATTCTATATATTCCCCTACATATTTGTCTTTGGAGTCTTCCAGTCCACGATAAGAGAGATAAATGGCACCCTTTATCCCAACATAATTCTCCACTGTGCAAACAATTTGATAACATTTATAGTAATAAAGGCTATGGGGGGATAGTATGTACAAAAAAAGAATTATTCAGGGGCTTATATATTTCATAGCTTACTGGATAATCCTTCCAGCGGCGCTGATCTCAATCGGAGTCTATATAAATCCCGGTCACTTTCCAGAGGTTGTTAAAATTATTGGAAAGATAGTTGCAGCTTTTGGATTCGTCTTTGGGATGATCTCTGCATCCTACATGATAATAGATGGTGGGGGAGGCCCCATGTACCTCCTTCCACCAAAGAAACTTGTTACCTGTGGGACATTCTCCATATGTAGGCATCCTGTTTATTTCGGATTCATAATATACCTTCTGGGACTATCACTAACCTATGGATATTTGATGTCTTTCGCCATATCAGCAGTATTTTCAGTTCTGATAATCCTATGGGCTGTTTTAATTGAAGAGAGGCAACTTTCAAAAAAATACCCAGAATATGAAGAATACAAAAAGAAAGTTCCTGCCTTTTGGCCACAAAAACCAATAAAAGATGATAGATGTCCACCTCTTCTCTTTATGTTTTTGTTTTATGTAGGGTACATCGTTTCATGGTTCACATGGCATATAAGATTTGAGAAGAAATGTAAAGTTCCAGAGCAAGGCTATATGGTGGTAGCAAACCATGTGACATACCTTGACTTTGCCGTCGTTGTATACACCCTCTCAAGGTTCATCTCATTTCCTGTTTCTTTGTTCCATTACAAAAGAAAAGAATGGCTTTACAAAAATGTTGGTTCGTTCCCCATTAACAGGTTCAAGCCCGATGTAAGAGCGATAATGAGGATTATCTCCTATGTAAAAAAGGGAGGAAGACTGGGAATATTCCCGGAAGCTGAGAGAAGCTGGGACGGTAGGTTTCTTGGATTTAAACAAGGTTTTGACAAGCTTGTAGAAAAGGTTCCAAAACCGATAATCGGAGTGAGAATAGAAAAAGCCCAACTTTTATTTCCAAGATGGGGCAAACACTTCTATCCCGGAAAAGTGAACGTGATAGTCGATTGCTTTGAGGATCAAAAAGAACTTGAAGAGTTTCTATCCAAACCATCGGTCGATCCAGATGACAGATACGCATCTTATAAGGGCGTGGAGAATTATGTTTACAGATGCCCAAAATGTGGAAAAGTTGGAGTTATAAAATCAAACAAAAATGGATTTTACTGCAAAAACTGCGGATTCTCCATGGAAAAACCCACAGTGGGGCAGCTTTGGGAGATAAGAGATAAAAACATAGAAAGCCTAACGCTTCCTTTCAGCGATAAAGCGGATATTGTGGATGAAATGGGAAAAGTAGTTAAAAGAAATGTCCTAGTGATAATGGACGAAAGCGGCATTGAATACGACGGAAATAAATTGGAAAAAGAAAAGCTAAGATCATTCATAGTTGAAGGTCGGCACGAAATATTTTTCTACGATGGTAGAGATGCAGTTGGATTTAGATTTAAAAATTCTAGCGTCCTCCTTTGGAACGACTTGGTGAAAAAATTCTACTCACTGTAGTCACATTTTAAATTAAACTCTCCTAAAAATCTTCCGATTATAAAAGTGAAAACCATCAAAATAAGGGGGTGCGTTATGATGGTTAGTGCTATTGTGGAAAAAAGCGGGCTCTCCTACTTTAACGCATCCTTCAGCTATGAAAAATCCGATGGCAAAGAGAAACTTACGGTAAAAGTGGAAAGATTATATGTCGAAAGGAAAAAGATATCTTACGGATTCGTCCCAGAGAGAAGATTGAAACCGATTGTTAATTGGCAAGAAGTTAAAGATCTGGAAGACGAAAACAATGAGTTAAAAAAGAAATTGAAAGAATTTATTCTCGCACTACTTTCTGGTGATCCAAAAAAAATCGCAGAGAAAGCAGAAGAACTTTTGGAAGCCTACCTAAGCCCTGAAAAAGTTGCAAAAAGGATTTTGGATTTCGCAAAAGCAATTTCTGGATATGATAAAACAAAGATTCCCTTATTAAAAGAAGCAGTAAATGAGGGATTCAACGAAATCAAGAAGATCTTTGGAAAACTTCCCGACATTTCCAAAAAAACCTACGATCTTGTAATGAAAGGCTTCGATGAATGGGAAAACGAATCGCCTGCTATATGTGTTTACTCGGAGCAGGAAAAGATCAATTATTATAAGGAAGAACTTAGCATGGAGTTCGTAGCGTAAACTGAACTAATATTCTCATCATCTTAATCACGGGTACTATGAATAACCATAAAATACGCATTTCTGTGTTACAAGTTTTTCTTTTAGAATTTTTTTGTAATACAAGATTATAGCAACCGTACCCCTACAATAATTCAGAGAGT
>JAMOOR010000152.1 GCA_027065235.1 Thermotogaceae bacterium
GAAGATAAGGGCGAAAATACTCAAGGACGACCTGCTTGAGGCTGTCATTTTGCTTCCCGAAAAGCTGTTCTACAACACGGGCGCGCCCGGAGCTATAATGATATTCAACAGGAGCAAGCCCGCCGAGAGAAAGGGAAAAGTCCTCTTCATCAACGCGTCCCAAGAATACGAGAAGCACCCCGAGATTAGGAAGCTCAACCGCCTCGGAAAGGAGCACATCAGGAAAATCGTTGATGCGTTTGAGAAGTTTGAAGATATTGATGGCTTTGCGCGCGTCGTTGAGCTGGACGAGATAAAGGAGAACGACTACAACCTCAACGTCACCCTCTACGTCTTCCCGATGGAGGAAGAGGAGGAGATTGACGTTAGGGCCGAGTGGGAGGAGCTGAGAAAGATTAACGAGGAGCTCGCGAAGGTTGATGAGAAGATTGAGGGGTATTTAAGGGAGCTGGGGTATTAAGGGGGTGGGGTGATTAATAATGCAAGATTCTCCAGAATTCGAGCAAGAAAGGCAAAAACTAAAAGAATGGCTCTTAGAATTGGTTGAAAAATTTAGGGAAGAGTATAATAGGCTTAGTGATGAAGAAAAACAATTTGTCGGTAATACAGGGTATCAACCACCTTGCCAAATTGAAGTTTTTTGGATTAATGAACCAGTTGAATGGCAGATACTTGTAATGACTCACGACTCCACACGATCAGACAAAGAGATAATAATCAATGGGCCATATAAAGGTCATGAGTTCTTTTCTGAGCTCGAAAAAATAATGAACGAGGACAGATGGAACCGTGCGATTCCTCCAGATTCCCCGTATTATGGAGCGAAGACAGGTACTATAAGATATTCCGATATTTTTGCCGGAATTTTACATAATTTCAAACAATATATAGAATCATCAATATTTCATAAAAGGCAAAAAGGAGTAATAATTGTATGGTGGTTTCCTAATAATGGCTCATGTCAGTTAATTTATGGCCGTATTGATAAGTTATCTCATGAAGAATTGATAACAAAAATTATTAAGAGCACAAAAGAGCGCAAAAATAGAAATATTAGCCCAACAAGTGAACATCCAGAAAAAGAAGAACGGCTTAAAGGATATGGTACCTATTTTTATCCTCCTGTTTGGATAGGTGGAGCTCCTAAATTTTCATTTGTCCAACGAGTTACTGGAAACGAGTTTATACCTCCCAAAACCGTGCTTAGCACAAAATTTAACAACAAACATCTTTTAGTTCAGTTTGATGGTTTTATTGGGATAGTACACGAAAACGAACACGAAGCTTTAAAGTGGATTAATATAATTTTTGGAATAGCTCTTTTATTGGACATAGTTGAGTGTTATATTGCACGCGAAGACGAGATATCGGAGGTTGAACTTGATCCCAAAACAATGAAAATCATAAGGATGACAACCCCAATCACGACTTTAAGAACTTACCAAGTTGATCCAGTTGTTTCTAAATATGCTTACCATTTGAGAAGACGGAAAGTTATTCCAAAAGAAGATATCGGGAGGGTTATAAAGGTAGCGGAATCAGTAATCAGGGATAATGAACTGAGTAATAATGTAATTCTCCTGCTAAGTGCATTCACGCATTATGAAGAGTCCGAGTATCCTCATGCGTTTGTAATATCATGGATAATAATTGAAAAGTACCTTTCCCAACTATGGAAGGATTATCTCAAAGAGAGAGGTCTCAACAAGAAAAGAATAAAAAAGCTTACAAATTCGAATTTATGGCACATGGATCACATTTTAGAAGTCCTTAACCTGCTCGGAAAAATTGACAATAACACATATAAATTATTAATGAATCTAAAGTCCAAAAGGAACAAATTTATTCATGACGGAAAGGCCGTTGAAAAAGAAGATGCCAAGAAAGCACTTGATCTTGCTATCTCTATTTTGAGAAATAAAATCAAGGAGATAATAGGTGATGGATCCCATGAAGAGTAAGAGTGGATTCAAGAAGACCCCAATCGGCGAGATTCCCGAGGATTGGGAGGTTGTAACGTTAAAGGACATTGCAGATGAAATGTACTATGGGATTACAGCAAAAGCAATAGAAAATACATCATCTCTTAGAATGCTACGAACCACAGATATCAAGAATTATAAGATTAGTTGGGGGACTTTACCTTACTGCGAAATTACAGAGAAAAGAAAGGATATAAAGAAATACTTTGTTCAAAAAGATGACCTAATAATTGCAAGGGTGGAACAGTTGG
>JAMOOR010000153.1 GCA_027065235.1 Thermotogaceae bacterium
TCTCATTTTTTGGGTGCAGTCCAACATGTCGGGGCGTTTCAAAAAGGTATATAAGATCAGATAACAGCTTGCTCTGTATCTTTATCAAAGATATGCATTGCTTCCATGTCAAAGACAAGATCTATCTCCTGACCTTCTTGTGCCTTGGTCTTTGGATCGACCTTCGCAACGATTTGATCTTCTCCTATTTTCACATGGAGAATTGTCTCACTTCCCAAAGGTTCCACGACATCTACCATGCCTCTTACGGTGTTTTCTTCGGTTGGTGCGAAAGCGAACATCTTGTCGTAGACGTTCTCAGGTCTTATTCCAAAGACAACATCTTTGTCTATGTAATCTGCAAGAGCATCCTCATATGTCTTTGGAACCTTGACCTTGAATCCAGATGCTTGTACCCAAAGCCCTCCTTCTCCTCTAACTATCTTTGTGTTTATGAAGTTCATTGGAGGTGAACCTATGAAACCTGCAACAAAGATGTTTGCAGGTTTGTTGTAAATCGTGTGAGGATCGCCTATTTGTTGAATTCTCCCGTCTTTCATAACGACTATCTTATTTGCCATAGTCATAGCTTCGACTTGGTCGTGGGTAACATAAACAATGGTTGCCTCAAGTCTGTGGTGGAGCTTTTTAAGCTCTGCCCTCATCTGAACCCTGAGTTTTGCGTCCAAGTTGGATAGAGGCTCGTCAAAAAGGAAGACTTTTGGATTTCTAACTATTGCCCTTCCTACTGCAACCCTCTGCCTCTGTCCACCAGAAAGCTGCCTAGGTTTTCTGTCAAGAAGATTCTCTATTCCAAGTATTCTTGCAGCTTCTTTGACCCTTTTGTCAATTTCATCCTTTGGAAATTTTCTAAGTTTTAGTCCAAAAGCCATGTTTTCATAGACAGTCATATGTGGGTAAAGAGCATAGTTCTGGAAAACCATGGCTATGTCTCTATCCTTCGGTTCAACGTCATTAACAACCTTGCCGTCGATGTAGATCTTCCCTTTTGTTATTTCTTCAAGGCCTGCGATCATTCTCAATGTAGTTGTCTTTCCACAACCGGATGGCCCCAAAAGGACAACGAATTCCTTGTCTTCAACTGTTACATTAGAGTCTTTAACTGCTTCAACACCGTTGTCGTAAATTTTCCATACATGCTCAAGCCTGACCTGCGCCAAAGCTCACACCTCCTCGATACCTTCAAAGTCTATATCTATCTTTTTCACACTAGAAATATCACCAAAATCTAAAAGGTAAAGATCTCTTGCCTCATCCAAGAACTTCATGATCTTTGTGTACTTTTCAAAATCGACAATAACAACGGCCGGGACACCGTTCTTTGTAACGATTATATCTTTTTCCTTCGCTTCCTCAACAATTTTAGAAAATTTTGCCTTTGCATCTGCCAGATTGCTGAATTTTATCTTTTCAATATCCACCAAAATCACCTGACCAGAATTTTAGTCATTCTATTTAGAAGTGTATCATATATTGTAAAAAATTCAAAAAATTTTGACGGCTGTTAAATAAATAGAAAGTCAAGGGGTAATAAATGATACCTTTAAATTGAAAAACTAGCTCTCTCCCCATGCAGCTGTTAAATGATAAAATCCTTTTCTGGGGAGGGATGGATAACATGAGAAAGTACGTTATAGTGACAGGGGGAGTTCTCAGCGGTATAGGGAAAGGAATTTTTTCAGCTTCTGTTGCCAGAATTTTGAAAGAGGTAGGTATAGATGTAAATATTTTAAAGATAGATCCCTACCTTAATGTTGATGCAGGGACGATGAATCCGAATCAGCACGGGGAAGTTTTTGTTACAGATGATGGTTATGAAGCTGATCTTGATCTCGGACACTATGAAAGGTTCCTTGGCATGGATGTTTCAAGAAAGAACAACATGACAGCGGGTCAGGTATATCTTTCGGTTATAGAAAGAGAGAGAGAAGGAAAATATCTTGGCTCCACAGTCCAGATGGTTCCTCATGTTACGGAGGAAATAAAAAGGAGAATAGAAAGCTTAGAAGGAGAAGTTCTGGTAATTGAAATAGGTGGAACGGTTGGAGACATAGAGGGGGAAATTTTTCTTGAAGCCATAAGAGAACTTGCTCTGGATAAAGGTAGAGAGAATTTCTTCTTTGCCCATGTTACCTATGTTCCATATCTTAGAACAACCAATGAATTTAAAACAAAACCTACCCAACAGTCTGTGCAGCTTCTGATGAAGTCAGGTATATCACCAGATATGATA
>JAMOOR010000154.1 GCA_027065235.1 Thermotogaceae bacterium
ATAGTGCTCCTTAAATAGTCCACCCCCAACACACCTCCGCGCCCCCCCTGTCTCTGTCGCCGATGGAGGCAGGGGGCTTTTCTATCGATTGCTGAACTTTTTCAAATTTTGAACTTCTAAGACGTTCTGAACATCTCGTTTGAGTTTTTTATAGAACCACGTTAAAATTCACTCGACGATGAGGAGGTTATCGAGATGAAAACTGATAACAAAAGTTTTCTAAGTGTCGAAATTGAAAATTTCGGTCCTATTGAAAGCGGTAGTGTTCGAGTTAACCCTTTAACCATATTTATCGGACGGAATGCCTCAGGGAAAACATATCTGTCCCTTTTGATCTATATGTGGATTGAGGTTCTTAACAGGCTGAAATACAGAATTCCCAAAGAAAGCATTTTTTTTGACAGGCTGGAAAGCGAATTGGTTCAGAAATTGCCTGCTGGTTACATAATTCCGGGCGATAAGATAGAACTGAAAATTTCGGGTTTTAATGAGTTTATGGAAAAATTTTTTTCCAATGCAAAATTTTTGTTTGAGTTGTTTGAATCCGTTTTCGAGTGCGAATTATCTGAATTGATAACTTATTCTAAAGAAAGTGCAAAAATTAGCTACAAGCTAAGGGGAGAAAAAGCAGCAGTAAGGATTTCATACACGATCCTTAGAGATGGGGAAACACCTGAACCGGAAATTAAGATAGAGGAGGGAATTGATTCACTGAGGGTTACACTTGATTATAAGGACGAAGAAAATTTCAAGATTTACATAGATGACCTTCCTCTTTCAGAAAAAGTTTTCATGAGGGAACCTGTAGATAGAAGGTCTATTTTGAACTTAATCAGGCCTCTGTTCATTGAATACATCAAAAAGATTTTCTCTATCAAAGAAGCGGTATTTTTCCCTTCCTTCAGAAGTGGATTGATCTTATCCTCATATAGACTCCTTGCAGCAGAGTTGATACACCCTGAAGGCTACGATGGAAGGGATTTAAAAGGCAAGCATCTGTTAACACGCAGTCTTCTTAGTATGCTCATAGAAATGTCTATGGAAAAAGAGATTAGCAAAGATAATATGGAGCTGATCAAGTTTGTTCAGGACAATATCTTGCGAGGTCGGCTTGATTTTGAGGATACAGGAACTCTGCTGCAAATACCTGAGATAGTTTTCAAAAAAGACAATTATGAAATGAAGCTGGTAAGGTCTGCAGCTATGCATTCCGAACTTGCTCCTATAATTCTTTATTTGATGTATGAGTATCATCCTGACACTGTGCTTTTTATCGATGAACCTGAAGCACATCTCTATCCGGGAGCACAGAGGGAAATCGCGAGGCTTTTCGCGAGGATCATTCATAAAGGGAATCACATGGTTATTGCTACTCACAGCGATTATCTATTTTCCCAGATTAACAATCTTGTTCTTCTCGGATCGCTGGATGAAAAACAAAGAAAGGAATTATTTGAAAGAAATAACTGGAATTATGACTCTGGAGAAGATTTTATAACAAAGGAAGATGTGAATGTTTACAAATTTGTTCAAATTGACGGAACTGAGACTTATAAAGTTGAACCTGTGGAAACCGATGAAAACGGCTTTATTGAAGATGAATTTGTGGATATAGTTCTTGATTCCGTTAATCAAAGAGGGGAAATTCTCGATGTCCTCGACAAAGAAAAGAGCAACGAATAAATTTGATTCTTTGAAGAAAATTTTGAGGAGGAAACTTGAGATTTTTGAAGATGATGAGTGTTGTGAAAATAGATGTTGTATCAGGTGCAGGGCTCCAAAGAAATTTTTCATCGGAGAAAAATCGAGGGTTTTCAGTAAAAATAAATTGCTAAAAGATGTTCTAAGTGATGATCGCAAAGATATTTGTGATTTTGTGTTGTTTACTTTTCGCAATCATCGGGTTGACTCTGTGTTCATAGAATTCAAATCTAATGTGAAACTCAAAAATTTTGGAAAAAGAACTATTGAGAAAGCCATCAACCAGATAAATTCCACCGAAAAATATCTGAACACCCTCTGTGATCTCAAAGGTATTAACAAGCATTATGTGATAGTTGTCAAAAACGATGCGATGTTGGCCAAACAGATGGGAAAATGGATCAAAAAACTTAAAGCTTCCCCTCGCCCTAAAATAATAAGTTGTGGAAAAGATGTTGTATCTAAAGTGCTTGGATGAACTTTACTTTTTACAAAGTTTATCCCTGTCAGTTATCAGATT
>JAMOOR010000155.1 GCA_027065235.1 Thermotogaceae bacterium
CAAGGATAATTGACCTTGGAATGTGTCATGAAAATAAAAAGTTGGGGGAGGGTCATTTTTATTTTCCGATAGGGGGTCATTTTTGTTGACAATCAACATACTCTCCCACAGTTATTTCAAGCTCCCGTGAAGTTTCTCCACCAAAAATGTCCGTGATTTTCACCACTACTTTGTATGTTCCAGGAATTTCATATTTATGCGTAGCTTTTACTTCTACTCTGCCTTCAGCAGATCTTTTGTCAAAGCTTACAAAGTCATGTTTAAAGACTTCTCCATCATAGTTCCAGTCCACTGCCCAGTAGTTGATAAGAGGCAAAAAGTATCTTTTCTTGGTAGTGTCAGACGCAGCTTCATCAATACGCCTTCTTATTTCTTTCTCAAGCTCCTCATATCCGTGAGGAAGCCTTACCCAGAAGTCTTTTATTTCAAGCTCAACTTTTAAACCTGAAACCTTAACTTCAAGCCTCACATAACCTGGCTCTATGAATCTTAAGTGTTTTCTAACATCTTCAGACAGAGCATAAGCTACTTGAAAGGCATTGCTGTGAGGTATGCTGTATTTTTTGAAAATTTCCTCAATTCTGCTTTTTGGCGGAATCTGAAACAGCTTCAGACTAACTCCCATTTCCTGACACACATCTGCTGCCCGCTCAAAGGTGTCTGGTGCCCAATCCCAGCCAAGAATAACAAGATGCCAGTTGTCTTTAAAAAACGGTGTCTGTTTAAATTCATCAATTGCTTCTTTGATCTCTGCCACAGTAACTGGAAAATTAATCTGACCTACATGCACCACTTCTTTGTCCTTTTCTTTTATGCCGTGAAGATATTTGGCTACCTGTCTGTAAGGAGCTGCTCCATAAAGGTTAAGCACCAAGTCAATTGCTTCCTTACGGCTGAATTTATCAGTCTGATAGTTGGCTATGGTGATGAGGTAAAATGGTCTTGTAGGTTTTCCATATTTTGGTCTTTTGCTTTCATCTTCAACCTTTATGCCCAGAGCTTTGGAGTTTTCTATATCAAGAAGTCTTTTCCTTGTGATGTGTATAGCATACTTTGACATATCACAGCACACCCAGCGTCTTCCAAGCTTTTCAGCAACTGCTGCTAAAGTGCCAGAGCCGCAGAAAAAGTCAGCTACAATATCGCCTTCGTTTGAGGAAGCTAAAATAATGCGTTCAAGGAGTTTTTCGGGTTTTTGGGTGGGAAAATCTAAGCGTTCATAAGCTTGTGAATTAATGTAAGGAATTTCCCAAACATCTCTTGCAATTACCCAATTATATACGCCATATTCATCTTCATAAAATTCTGCCATTCCTGCCCCATAATCAACTAAACCTGCTTTTCTTGATTTTGCTTTAGTATACGCTTTTTCTTTTTGAGTGTTAAAAATATATTTGTCAGTTTTAGTATAGAATAACATAACATCATGCTTTCTACTCCAACACTTTTCACTTGCTCCACCTGTTCTGTACGACCACACAATCTCATTTCTAAAATTCTCCCTCTCAAAAATTTCGTCCATCATCAGCTTGACATAATGCACCATACGGTAATCCAGATGCACATAGATAGAACCATCATCGGCAAGTAGTTCTTTCATTAAAATCAACCGCTCATACATGTAGGAAAGATAAGATGCAATCCTTTCCTCAGGAGTCCTTCCACCCCACATGTCCCGATAGGCTATTTCTTCCACAATGGAAGGCTCTTTTACAATCTCGGTTTTCTTAATAAAATCTCTCCAGCTTTCAGGCATGGGCACTTTAAAGGAAAAATCCGCACCTGTTGCAAACGGTGGATCTATATAGATGAGCTTTATCTTTCCCCTTAGGTTTATTTTCTCACCGTTTATCGTAACTCCCTGAAGTAGAGAAGACATAGCAAGCTTGTTATCTCCCCAGATAAGAAGATTTTTCCAGTTCTTAGGATAATTCTTAGGCCACTCATCTTCAGGATAAAGTGGTATAAGACTTAACTGCTCTTGTGAAGCCTTTTTATTTATCCCTAAAAGCTCTATCCTTTGGAAAGGTAACACAATCTTTTTGACATCTCTTATCTTTCCATAGCTTTCTTCCAAGTTCTCCTTAGTGAAATCCTTTTCTCTCTTTCTATGCCACAAAAGCTCTATCCAACCTGGCACATCCAACCTCCTAAAACTTTTCCTGATCAAGGCTTAAGGTAAATTACATGCTCTGGCTCAAATAATTTGATTATTTT
>JAMOOR010000156.1 GCA_027065235.1 Thermotogaceae bacterium
AGCCGCCAAAGCTTGGATTGTTACCCTTATTATGTTGTTCATCGGCTGCTGAGCTGTAAGCGTGGATCCACCAGTTTGGGTGTGGAACCTAAGTCTCATAGCCGATGGATTTGTAACTCCAAATCTTTCTTTCATTATTTTTGCCCATAATCTTCTTGCTGCTCTGAATTTTGCGATCTCTTCAAGGAAGTTGTTATGGGCAGCAAAGAAGAAAGATAGCCTCTTTCCAAAAGCATTCGGATCAAGCCCGGTGTCGATGGCAGCCTGAACATAAGCTATGGCATCAGCGAGGGTGAATGCAACCTCCTGCACAGCTGTTGATCCTGCTTCTCTTATATGATAGCCACTTATGCTTATTGGATTCCATTTTGGCATGTTTTTGGTGCAGAATTCAAATATATCGGTTATTATCCTCATCGATGGTTTTGGCGGGAATATGTAAGTCCCTCTTGCTATGTATTCTTTTAATATATCGTTCTGGATGGTTCCCCTTAGCTTTTCCATAGGGACTCCCTGTTTTTCTGCAACGACTATGTACATGGCAAGGAGAATCGCCGCTGTTGAGTTTATCGTCATAGATGTGCTTACCTTATCAAGAGGAATTCCATCGAAGAGGATTTCCATATCCTCAAGAGAGTCTATTGCAACGCCAACTCTACCTACCTCTCCCTCTGCCATAGGATGGTCAGAGTCGTATCCTATCTGGGTTGGAAGGTCAAAAGCAACAGAAAGCCCTGTTTGTCCTTGAGAGAGAAGGTATTTGTATCTTTCATTTGATTCTTCCGCAGTTCCAAAACCAGCGTATTGTCTCATCGTCCAAAATCTTGCTCTGTACATTGTGGGCTGGACGCCCCTTGTGAATGGATATTCTCCAGCAAAACCAAGATCTTCCATGTAATTCATGTCTTTGATATCAACAGGTGTGTACAGCCTTTTTATCTCATAACCGGAGGTTGACATGAATTTTTCTTTTCTTTCTGGAAATCTTTCTAGAGCCTTTTTTACCGTCTTTTCCTCCCATTCATTGAAATGCTCTTGAATCTTTTTTATTTCTTCCTCTTTGAACATCTTTTTCCCTCCTCTGATTATTTTTAAATTAACTACGAAAAAATTTTACCAAATTCGCTACGAAGGTGTAGAATTTGATTTCGGAAATTTTATAAAGGAGGCGATCGTGGATGAAGGAAGCTTTGAAACTGGCGGAGAAGTACAGAGACGATATAGTCAAGTTTATGAGTGCTTTGATAAAGGCGAAGAGCCTTTCTGGTCAGGAAAAAGAGGTTATTGAGGTTATTGGTAATGAGATGGAAAAGGTTGGGTTTGATGAGGTAAAGGTGGATGGGCTTGGAAACATCATCGGAAGAATTGGGAACGGAAAAACGAAGATAGCCATGGACGCTCACATCGATGTCGTTGATGTTGGCAACCCTGCTCTTTGGAACAAGGATCCATTCAGCGGGGATTGGGACGACGAGTGGGTTTATGGTAGAGGGGCTTCAGACCAGAAAGCCGGAATGTGCTCCATGGTCTATGGTATGAAGATACTCAAAGAACTTGGTCTTTTGGATGATTTCACGGTTTATGTAACAGGTACAGTTATGGAGGAAGCTTGCGATGGAATGTGTTGGAGGTACATCGTTGAAGAAGATAAGTTGAAACCAGACTTTGTTGTCATAACAGAGCCAACTTCTTTGAGAATATATAGAGGGCACAGAGGTAGAATTGAGTTTAAAATAAGGACAACAGGGCTTTCTGCACATGCAAGCGCACCAGAAAGAGGAGACAACGCTGTATATAAGATGGCAAAAATAGTTCTTGAGATAGAGAAGCTTAATGAAAGATTAAAAGTAGATCCTTTCCTTGGAAAAGGAACGATTGTTGTATCACAGATCGAGAGTGTATCTCCATCTGTCAATGCTGTTCCAGATGAATGTACCATCCACATTGATAGAAGGCTTACAGCTGGAGAGACTAAGGAAAGTGCGTTCGAGGAGATAAGAGATGTGTTTAAGAGAGCGGGAGTTGAAGGCGTGGAGATAATAGAGCTTACATATCACGGAAAGGCTTACACTGGTGAAGAGTACTCAATGGAGAAGTATTTCCCAACATGGGTTATGGATGAAGACAGTCTTGTAGTTCAAGCGGCGAAAAACACATACATCAGCGTATTTGATGATGAACCGATAATCGA
>JAMOOR010000157.1 GCA_027065235.1 Thermotogaceae bacterium
AATGATACTTTGGGAAGAATACTGGAAATATAATTGGATAAAGCCTGCAAGAGAATTTTTCCGTCTTCAATCTCTTGGAATTAAAAGACTATATCTTGTAAAATCAAAAGTCTTAATAGTTACATCAAAAGCTGACGCTACAGTTCCTTACACAGTAGCTGACTTCTTAGAAGATAGAATGAACGGCAAAGTTAAAAAACTTGTTCTTGAAAAAAACGGCCATGTAGTCGTTAGAGGCGAAGAAAAAATGAAGGTTTTTGAAGAGAGCGTGAGGTGGCTGATAAATGAAACTTGAAGATCTGATAAAATCAACGCTCTATGTTGGAAGAGAAGTCGAAGTTGAAGACATGCTCCAAATTTTATCAAACGAAGATACATCTTATAAATTTTATTCAGATGTTGAATGTAGCGGCGGGCAAGCTCAAAGTATATATTTCGTCGATGGTAAGATAAAGCATCTTTTATATTCCAACACACCACTTCAACCCCGCGTTTTGATTTCTCAAGTAGTTGTTGGAGCTGTTTCATGGAAAGATGGCGAAGGTTTAGAAATCATAGAAGACAGCGTTAAAAACGAATTTGTAATGGTTGTTCCAAGCTTTATGGAATTTGAAGAAGATGCCATCTACATTGATGGATTGGGAAAGTTAAAAGCTTTAAAAACTGACAATCCAGATCTTATAAGTTCTTCTATAAAATACATGGCAACCCTTGAAATGGAGCTTTCAAGAGAGCTTGCTTTGAAAGGAAAAGGTATTGTTGTAAAAGACGGAAGTTTTACCCCGATATTCATAGCAAAAGAAAGTCCCACCTTTATTGAAAACAAAGGCCCTATAGGTCTTGTTAAAAATATCTACAATTTTCCAACGGATGTAAGCGAAAAGCTTTTTTCCATGAAAATTGGTGATTTAAGCCCTTTGTATATAAAGAGCTATTCAGATGAAAATGACATAGTGAGCGCTTTCTTGAAGATCGGGAAGAATTCTATTTTAAGGATGGATGCAATAATTCAAAGTAAAAATAAGGATATAATAAAAAAAGCTGGCAAGGTTTTTTGCTCTCTTGCCAGCGTTATTCCGCAGCTTACAATAGATATAAATTACATGCGACTTCCCGAGGATATTCCGCCAATTCAATCGCTTGAGTATTACCTTGGCTCTTACATAATCACTCCTCAGATGGCATCTTATTTTCTCCATGAGTTCATATCACAAATTCTTTCTTAACCTTTAAATTTTCTGCAAGATCTTCATAGCCCTTTCTTCCCATAATTGCGTAAGTTAGTTTCTTTCCAAGCTCAACACCGGGCTGGTCATAAGGATTTATGTTGAAAAGCCATCCAGCTATTGCTGTAGCGCATTCATAAATCACAAAAAAGTATCCAACATTGAATTCATCAATTTTGTCAAACTCAAGACTAAGGTTTGGTTTTCCACTTTTTGTTAGTGCAGATCTTGTTCCCTCATACTCTGCATTTATCAACTCTGATAGTTTTCTTCCTCCAAGGTATTCTAAGGCTTCTTCATCGTGAATCTTTCCTATAAGAACATCTCTATCAAAATTCTCCACCTTTATAAAGGTTATAACCTTATCGTTGGGTCCTTCGTTGTAAAGTTGCACTTGCGAGTGTTGATCCGTTGTTCCAAGAGCCTTTACTGGAGTCTGTCCTACACTTACAACCTTTCCATCCTTTGAATATTTCTTTCCTAAGCTTTCTGCCCAAAGTTGTCTGTACCAATCGGCAAGGTAGTAAAGTCTGTTAGAGTAGGGCATCATAACCGATATGTTCTTGCCTTTGTTGTAAAATAGGTAATGAACCGCCGCTATTAAGGCAGCCGGATTATTCCATATATCTTCGTTTAAGCATCTGTTCTTTGCAGCTTGAGCGCCTTCGTGGAGCTTGTCAATGTCTATACCTTCTGCCATCGCTGATAAGAGACCAACTTGAGTTAAAACAGAGAACCTCCCTCCAACATCTGGCGGAACATCTAAGACTTTTATTCCCTCCTCTTTTGCAATCTTTCTTAATACTCCCTTTTCTGGATCTGTTGTGAACACAAGATGATCTTTTGGATCAAGACCTATGGATTCAAGGATATTTCTTGCAACGAGATAATTCGCCATTGCTTCCGCTGTCGATCCCGATTTGGAGATAACATTGAACACCGTATGCTTTAAATC
>JAMOOR010000158.1 GCA_027065235.1 Thermotogaceae bacterium
CAACTTCAATATCCTCTGCCAAAAGCTCCACTCCGCCCGGTGCCCTTTCCTCTTCTCTCACCTTTCCTCTGACGATTATTGATGTTTCCATTAGAAGCTTCCTTGAATTTTTTGTCGCCAATTGTGGACCTTTCCACAACGACTTGCAAAAACCCTGTTCCATCCCTAAAGGTTATAAAAGATATCTTTCCACTTGACCTTGACCTCCAAACCCATCCCCTAAGTTCAACATCTTTTCCTATATAATCTTTTAAGTCCTCGATATAAACCCACTCCATATTCACGCCCTCCTTATGCCAATAAACGCTTTTGTCTATTATACAAAATTGGTCTAATAATTGCAGGAAGATTTTGAATTGATGATATATCATTAAAATCTGATAAAGTATTAAACATGAGGTGATTCGATTGATTCCCGTTATAGTTACTCCGTATTCTTTTAGAGGGTCGATTCTTCGATTGAAAGAAACGGCAAAAAGGTTAAAGAAGCTGGGATATGAGTGTGCTATCTTGGCTGACGTTACATTTCACGCCCATGTTGCTTTTCACTACACGATGAAAGAATTTGGAATCCTTCCTGTGCATGCTCTTGTAAAGGGGAAGAAGATTCTAATTGCAAAGAACAGAAAAGGCTATGACGATCTTGTCAAGATATACGACGGTTTAAGCAACGGTTCAGAAAACATCATGGTGAAAGATTTTAAAGGTTTCAGGCCGATTATGTATTTAAACAAAAAAGATCGAATAGGGTATGAAATTATGAGAAAGATTCTGTCGCTCAAGCCTAAAGAGGGAGACTTTTCCCTTGAAAAAAAAGAAGAAAATCCTTGCGTCCTTTACGATTTTGAATATTACGATTTAAAGGAAGAGCAGACCTTTCCTGCTGTTGAGGAAGATTTCTTCGACTTTGATATCGAAGGGATCTATAAAGAAAGGCTTAGAAAGGAAGTTTCGCTTATAAAGAAAAAAGGATTTGAAAGTTACTTCAAAGCCGTTAAGATGATTGTAGATAGGGCAAAGAAAATGGGAATAAGAGTAGGACCAGGTAGGGGAAGCGCAGTTGGCTCTCTTGTCTCTTACCTTCTTGGGATAACGGAGATTGATCCGATAAAGTATGACCTTCTTTTTGAGAGGTTCATAAATGAGGGCAGAAAAGAGCTTCCGGATATAGACATAGATGTTGAAGATGTAAAAAGAAGGGAACTTATAAAAAGTTTGAAGGAAGACTTCGAATTTGTGGCACTTGTTTCTACATATTCAAACCTAAAAGAAAAGATGCTGAGGAATATCTCTGCCCGTCTTGGGATAAAACTTACAGGAAAGGTGAAAGAACTCATTCTGGAACTTCCTGTAAGAAGAAGCATTCACGCAGCTGGTGTCGTAGTTTCGTCAAGCAATATGAACTTACCATATTACATGGATGATGATATCAAAGTCTGCGAGTATGACATGGATTCGTTAAAGCGGATTGGAGTGGAGAAAATCGACATCCTTGGGCTTAAAACACTTTCCTTTGTGAGTGATTTATCAGAAAGAACTTCAGTGGAGGCGGGTGAAATAGAAGAACAAGAAAAGGTCTTTCAATCTATTTCCAAAGGGATGACGACAGGGATTTTCCAACTTGATTCAAAGGAAGCAAGAAGGATATCAAGATTTGTATCTCCAAAGTCCATTCTTGATCTTTCCCATGTTCTTGCCCTTAACAGACCGGGACCATTGAAGACGGGTCTTGATTATGAATTTTTGAAAAGACGAACAGAAAGATCTTGGAGTTCTCCCGATGAACTTGAGGATATCTTGAAGGAGACTTACGGTCTTGCGATATACCAAGAGCAGATAATGATGATGGCGGTTAAGCTTTCCGGGATGAGTCTTTCAGAGGCGGATGATCTCAGAAAAGCCGTTGCAAAGAAAGATCCAGCACTCATGGAAAGAACATTAAAACTTTTAAAGGAAGGAATGGAAAAGAAAGGGTACAAAGAAAGCTTCATAGAAGATGTCGTAAATTTCATAAAAGAGTTTGCATCTTACGCTTTTAATAAGTCGCATAGCGTGGCTTATGCTCATATAAGTTATTGGCTTTCTTTCTACAAGGAGAATTTCTTTCCAGACTTTTTATTAAGCTTTATAGAAAACAACCCCTCCGATCCGTGGAAGATTTTTC
>JAMOOR010000159.1 GCA_027065235.1 Thermotogaceae bacterium
ATACGGAGACCATACCTTGTTTGTGGGAAAAATAGTAGGGGTTCATTACGACAGTGAACTTTATTACGGCGAGAAGTTTCATCCAAAGGTTGAACACATATTCCCGGTTCTTTACATCGGTGATGAAACCTACCTTACTACGGATCCTACAACAAAGAAAAGATACACAAAAGAAGATGTTACTGAGTTCATAAAAAAGTGGCAGAATGAGTAAAGTGTTATTATAAATTCGAGGTGATAAATATGTCTGTGAAGACAAAAGCCCCCATTGAAGAGTATCTTTCGCTTCCAGAAGGGCATCCTGCAGAACTTATCAAGGGGGAGATTGTGTTGAGTCCGTCACCAAGTGTGATCCATCAAGAAATAGCAGGAAAAGTCTTTTGGAATCTAAAGAAGGTAGTAGATGAGTTAAAAATTGGAAAAGTTTTCTTTGAACTTGATGTTCATTTTGATGAAGAGAATGTTTTAAGACCGGATATTATATTTATAACAAAAGAAAGAAGGAGCATAATAAAGGAAAACTGGATAGAAGGAGCACCCGATATTGTTTTTGAAATCACATCTCCTTCGACGATTTCTCGTGATGCAATAGAGAAGAGAGAAATTTATGAAAGGTTCGGTGTTAAAGAATATAGGATAATTGACCTTCAAGCGAAAGAAGTCTTTGTTCTTTTAAACAAAAATGGTAAATTTGGACTTGCATGTAAAGGAAAAAAGTGTTCTTCAAAAGTTATAGATGAATTCGAATGGGGATTTGAAGAATAACAGCTATTTCCTTTTTGCCCCTACCTGTTTTTAGCATATCATTCTTTGAGTTTTAAGCGTCATTTGATAAAATATTACCCTACACTTTCAACGAAAGAGGGGAAAACATTGAATAAGGTGCCCCCCCAGTAATTGGACAATAAAAATTAAAGTTTTTATTCATCCAGCTCAAGAAGCTATCACCATCCTTCCTCCATAGTATGCTTCATCAGGAGTCCTGTATCCCAACGCTTGATGTAACCTCTCACTGTTGTAATATCTTACCCATACCTCTGTTTTCTCCTTTAGTTCCTTTAATTCCATCTTCTCCATTAAATATATGTATTCCCATTTATATGTCCTAAAAAACCTCTCCATGTAGATATTATCCTTATACCCTCGCTCACCCGCACTTGCCTTTATCCCTGCACTTTCCAATACCTTCCTAAAGCTTCTACCCATGAATTGACTCCCTCTGTCTGTATGCATTATCTCTGGCGCTCCGTACTCTTTTATCCCTCTCTCCAAAGCACTAACACACATCCTTTCATCCATCGTGTTTGATATCTCGTAGCTTATTATCTTCCTTGAATATTGATCCATTATGAATACCCCATAAGCATATCCGCCCTTTACCCTTATGTATGTTATGTCACTTACCCACACTCGATTCGGCTTCGTTACCTCATTCCCAACGAGCTCGTTTTTTACCTTAACATCCACACTTTTTGTTAATTTTCTCTTCGGGAATATCCCCTTAAGCCCAAGTTCCCTCATTAGCCTTCGAACCCGCTTCTTGTTTATCGGCTTGCCTGTCTTTTTCTTCAATATCTCCGTCATTTTCCTGTATCCAAGTGTCGGATCTCTGCTGTACTCTTCTTCTATTATCTCCATTATCTTTTTGTTTTCCTCACTCTCGCCTTTTTTCTTGTAGTAAAAACTGCTCTTCGGAATTTGTAATAGCTCACATGCTCTGTTTATGCTTATGCCTTCTTCTGCTCGTTTGTTTTTGATTATCTCAAGCTTCTCTTCTTTGGTCAGTAGTTTTCCAATATTTTTGATAAAAAATCCATCTCTACCTCCAGTTCCCCTATCTTTTTGTATGCATTATCAAGCTCGCTTTTTAGTTTCTTGGCTTGATCTTCTTTCTCAAATACGAGATGCATGTTCTCGAGGAATTCTTTTTTCCAAGCTCTGACTTGCTGTGGATGCAGTCCATATTCTGATGCTATCTGTGAAATGGTTTTGTCTGCCTTTGCAGCCTCAAATGCTACCTTTGCCTTGAATTCTGATGTGTATTTCCTTTTCCTTCCCATTCCTATGCTCCCCCTTCCCTTTGAATTTTATCATCTGTCCAATTTTCGGGGAGCATCTCACATGAAAATCCAAAGAAAGTAGGACACATT
>JAMOOR010000160.1 GCA_027065235.1 Thermotogaceae bacterium
TCCATTAATTATAAAATATCTTTCGTAATCACCAGATGTTGCTACAGTTCCTTCCATCATGTAGATATAGTCTATACTTCCTTCACCTCTTGGATTTTTGATTCCGATTACCCAATAGGTTTTTCCATACTTTGGACCGATTATTTTTATTTCACCACCGGCGTCTATAAAACCAGTTGCATCTTTGTCAATAGTTTTTACAATGTTGTAAGTTCTTTCAAGAGCGTAGCCCTTCACCATCGCACCAAGATCAAGCCAAGCTCCATTTAACATTTTCACTCTCATATTCTTTCTATCTATGAGTATGTTTTGATATCCAGACATCTTTAAAGCTTTTTTGATTTCTTCTTCCGCTGGAACTTTCATAGAAGATGCATTTTTTGAGGAGAAATTGTCAAAACCCCAAAGGGTTATCAACCTTCCAAGAGCAGGATCAAAAGCTCCCTCTGTGAGTTTTGCATATCCAACCGCAGCTTCTATAAGGGCAAAGGTTTCTTTGTCAACATCAACCCATCCATTTGAATGATTTATCTTGTATATTACGCTTTCTGGATTGTAGGGATTGAATTTCTGGTCGATTCTTTTGAATTCCCGAAGTACCATATTTGCAAGGTCTTTAGGGTTCATTTTATCACTTGATATATATACCCTTATTCTGGTTCCCATTGTAAATTCTATAGCTTCATAATAGACAGGTTTAACTTTCCCCCAGGCTATATAAGCGAATATAGATAGAACAACAAGGAGGATTGTTCCAGAGATCAGAATAACATTCTTCGTCTTCAGTATATCCTTGCGATCTGAAAGCCGCATTTGGCGCATTCACCCTCTTCCGTCATTCCTGAGGTGTCTACTTCATATCCCCTTCTTCTTATGACAACATTTCCGCATTTTGGACATACCGTTGTTTCGTATTCCTCTTCCCAAAGATTCCCAATATAGACGAAGTTTAGATATTTTTTGGCCACTTTGTAAATTTCCTTTAACTTCTCAACAGGAGTGGGAGGAATGGTGTATTTATAACTTGGAAAGTATCTACTTAAGTGGAGTGGAATATTTTTATCGATGGAAGAAAGCCATTTGAATTCCTCTTCAAGTTCTTCGATATCGTCATTTTTCCCAGGTATTATAAGTGTTGTGACCTCAACATGTATACCAGACTTGTAAGCTGTTTCTATCGTATTCATAACAACTTCTTTCTTTCCACCTATCTCTTTTAGGTAAAACTCATCATTCCATCCTTTTAAGTCTACATTCATGGCATGAATGGATTGGAGAAGCAATTTAAGAGGTTCTTCTTCTATGTATCCATTCGTTACAACAACATTATATAGCCCTTCTTTTGATGCAATCCTTGAGGTATCAAGGACGAACTCAAACCAAATAATCGGTTCGTTGTATGTGTAGGCTATCCCTCTTGATCCTCTTTCCAACGCTATTCTTACAAGCTGATCTGGCGTAACCCTTCTTGTTTGAACATTTTCATGGGCTATCTCCCAATTTTGACAGAATGGGCATCTCAAATTACAACCTACCGTGCTAACGGAAAGGATCTTATCCCCAGGGTTAAAATGGAAAAGGGGCTTTTTCTCTATTGGATCCATCGATACCGCACTAACTTCGCCGTAATTCAAAGTAACAAGTATTCCTTTTTCATTAACCCTTACCCTACAAAGCCCCTTCTGCCCGGGTTTTAAAACACACCTATGCGGACATAATGTGCATCTTACAGTCTGCTCATCGATATTTTCAAATTGTAAAGCCATTTTCTTCATACGAACCACCTCAGTGATATCTCGTAACTGTGAATTTGTATATAATGCTTGGTTTCTCGTATGGATACATTATTCCAGCTTTATAAGATGCTATTCTTATTTGTTCTTCAACAGTATTTACACCTTCTATGTCTGGCAAAAGCAAGCCTCTTCTTCCATCATCAGTTGCAACTATTATTCCGTATACTTTAGGATCAAGTTCATCAATGCTTTTAATAGGAACAGGGGTATTTAAAACATCTACAGATACTTCTATATCATCTAGTTCTTCTGGACGAACCGGTTCAAACCTTGGGTCTCTTGTAGCCGCTGCTATTGCGTTTTCTCTTATTTCAAGAGCAAGATTAGGTTGGGTAGGGAGAAAGGTCCCAATGCATCCTCTAAGGGAACCATCTAATCTATGCAAAGTAACAAAAGCACCTGCCCGCTTAGTGAATAATTCTTCGGGCAAGGTGCTATAAGGTTCTATTATCTTTCCATATTTAATATAATTTTCGATAACATCGATAGCCCACTTTACATAAGGATGACTTCCCTTCAAAACCTTTCACCTCATCCAAAGAACATCATAGCAAGTTTGTAATACTCATAAGGCACGAATTTTTTAACGCTGACGCCATATTCAAGAGGTATTGATATGATATCGTTACCTTTGAGTGCCACCATCCTCCCAAATTCTCCATTGAGAACGAGCTCCATAGCATGAACACCATACTTAGTTCCGAGTATCCTATCGAAAGCCGTGGGTGTTCCTCCCCTCAAAAGGTGCCCAAGGACTACTGCCCTTGTTTCGTACCCTGTCTTTTCCCTTATTATTCTTGAAAGAACATGAGCAATTCCACCAAGTTGTATATGACCAAACTCGTCGGTTTTTTCTTCCACGGTTACATAGCTGTCAAAGTCAGTGGGTTTGAAGCCTTCTGCAACGGCAACAACAGCGTATTTTTTCGCTTTCATTCTTTTGTCCAAAATTTCTGATATTTCATCGATTGTCATAGGAAACTCCGGTATAAGAATAAGATGAGCACCGGCTGCAAGGCCAGCTTCAATTGTTATCCAGCCAGTATCCCTACCCATAAGCTCCACGAATATAATTCTCTCGTGAGATTTTGCCGTTGAATGTAGCCTATCGATAGCATCGGCTCCAACGTTAACAGCAGTGTGGAAACCGAAGGTGTAATCAGTATTGGAAATATCGTTATCTATAGTTTTAGGAACGCCTACAACTTTAACACCCATAGCATGATATCTAGCAGCAACAGATAGTGTGTCATCTCCCCCAATAGCTATAAGAGCGTCAAGACCTAATATTTTGATATTTTCAAGTACTTTGTCTCTTGTTTCTGGAGCCTTAAAAGGATTGGTTCTGCTTGTGCCAAGTATGGTTCCACCAAGAATATGAATACCTTCTACATCGTCCTCCGTGAGTTCTATGTATTCTTTCTCTATTAATCCTTTCCAACCGTGCATTATACCTATTATCTCAACATTTTTTGGAGCGGACTTTACGATTCCTCTTATAACGGCATTAAGCCCGGGACAATCCCCACCGCCTGTAAGAATTCCTACTCTCATGCGAACACCTCCAAAAATTATCAATTTATTACCGTTAAGCTAAGTTATATTTTATCACAGTATTTTGCCTTTTGCAGGGACAGTGTAAAATCAATGCCGTCTAAAGAGAGGAAAAACAAAACGAGCAAAAGCTCTAAGTAATAAAACATTTGAAATGGACATTACTTAATGATGAAGTTCTGCAAGAGCAGATTGGACGATAGGTTGAGGTCAAATAGGTTAAAAGAATTTGAAGAAGTCATAAAGAGATATAACGAAACACAGAACATATGTGAAAGAGGGTAATTCAATCGATATAAGCTTTTAACAGTAGGTTCTGGAAATGTATTAACAAAACTTACTACAAATTAGAGAGGAAATCTCCTTTATAAGCAGCTTTGGAGCGCTAACCGCCGGTAAAACCTTTTTTCAGTTGAAAATCACAGAATATTGGATTTTTAATCTGACACCATAGCAGTGTATAATTCTTTCCCAGAAAGATATATTTATCTGGGAGGATTTTGAGTGCATAAAAAACTTAATCCAGTATCTATGAAAAAGGCAAACAAAAAGATAATCTTAAGGTACCTAATTGAGAAGGGACAAGGGAGTAGAATGGAAATCGTTCGCAAGACGGGACTCGCTCAAAGTGCAGTATGGAGACTTGTAAATGAATTAGAGAGTGATAATCTCATAGAAGAAAAAGGTTTTGCACCAGGAAAGAGGAGAAAATCTGTTATTTATGGTCCTACGAAATCCTTCGTAACTTCGGTAATATATAATGTTGAAGTTTTAGAAACACTCGTTGCAATAGGATTTTTGGATGGATCTTGGCAAATTTTTGAAAGGTTTTCCACGCCATCGACTTTTGAATCATTTAAAGAAAAAGCTAAAACCTCACTTGAAAAAATCCAGAAGAAATTATCATTTAAAGATGGCATAACGAAAGTTGTGTTTTCTTTACCAGGTATTGTTAACTATGATAAAAAATTTTTGATTTACGCACCAAATTTGAAATGGAAGAATATTGATTTTCAGAAAGCCTTTGAAGACATTGAAGTGGAAGTTTTTGTGGAAAATGACGCTAACCTTGCACTCATGGCTGAGCAATTTTTCTCCGATGATGTAAAAAAGGCGAAGGTCGCATTCTTTCTTTACTTTGGGGAGGGAATAGGTGGAGCAATTTCTGTGGACGGAAATATTGTCAGGGGTAAAAACTCTGCTGCAGGTGAAATAGGGCACGTTATGTTTGATGGAAAGAATAGGGAAATAGAGCGATTTCTTTCTATTTTAGAACTCACCAGTAAAACACAAAAGTGGTTGGAAGGAAATAACAACCATTCTTTAAGTGAAAAATTTCAGCATCTTAAGCGTCTTTGGTTTGCAGGGCAAAAAGATGTTCAAAAAATACTTAAAGATTATTTATGCCATGTAGGTGTTGTTTTAAGGAACATCATTTACCTTTTGAACCCTGATGTTATTGTTTTAGGAGGGTTGATAAACGATATATATGATACATTTGGACCGGTTATAAAAAATAAGATTGACAAAGACATAGCAAAGGAGATAGTTGAAGGCATACGGATCAGAGACACTATCTTTAGAGATGTCCCTCCATCTCTTGTTGGGGGCAATGTTTTGGTTATTGATCATTTTTTAAAAAATCTATAGTGCTTTTTTCAACTCTAACTCTAGGGAGGTGGTTTTATGAAACGGTTGTTTGTGTTTCTTATAGTGGCACTGACTATCTCATTGTTTGCGCAAGCTTCTGTCCCAAGGGAAGAAACTGTATATGTTGCTGGTGCGCTTTGGGGTCCAGCAACAACGTGGAACCTTTATGCTCCTCAAGCAACATGGGGGACGGATCAATTCATGTATATACCAGCGTTTCAGTACGATCTTGGAAGAGATGCATGGATCCCATTGATCGCAGAAAAGTATGAGTTCCTTGACGACAAAACACTGAGGATTTACATAAGACCTGAAGCGAAATGGAGTGATGGCGTACCAATTACAGCTGAAGATTTTGTGTATGCATTGGAGCTCTCAAAGAAATTGGGAATAGGGCCTGGCGTTGGATGGGATTCCTATATTGAGTATGTAAAAGCTGTCGATGAAAAAGTCGTTGAGTTCAAAGCAAAAACAAAACCATTAAACTACTTCCAATTCCTTTCACATTCACTTGGTGCACAGCCTATGCCAAAGCATGTTTATTCCAAACTTGAAGCCGAAGGCAAAATTAAGGATTGGATCAATGATAATCCTGACGAACAGGTAGTTTCTGGCCCTTACAAACTTTATCACTCTGACCCGAATATCATTATATACCAAAGAATTGATGACTGGTGGGGTAAAGACATCTTTGGACTGCCAGGACCAAAATTCATCGCTCATGTGATTTACAAGGATAACGCAAGTGCTAATTTGGCCCTTGAAAGGGGAGACGTAGATTGGGCTGGATTGTTTATTCCAAGCGTTTGGGAAATGTGGGAAAAGAAACATCTGCCAGTTGGTACATGGTATAAAGAAAAACCATACTTCCTGCCGGATGGCGTCGGATTTGTTTATCTGAACAATACAAAACCTGGACTTTCTGATCCTGTTGTAAGGAAAGCCATTGCTTACGCTATACCCTATAAAGAGATGTTGGCAAAGGCTTACTTTGGTTATGGTAGTCAAGCACATCCTTCAATGGTAATAGACTTGTTCAAGCCTAACAAGCAGTATATTGACTACGATCTTGCCAAGAAAACGTGGGGTACAAGTGATGGAAGGGTACCATATGATCTTGAAAAGGCAAAACAGATACTTGAAGAAGCAGGATACAAACTCGGCAAAGATGGCATCAGAGTCGGTTCTGACGGCACAAAGCTCGGACCATATACAATATCAGTTCCTTATGGTTGGACTGATTGGATGATGATGTGTCAAATGATCGCTAAGAACTTAAAGAGCATTGGTATCGAAGTTAATACAGAATTTCCAGATTTCTCAGTTTGGTCAGATAGGATGACAAAAGGAACCTTTGATATCATAATCTCCTGGAGTGTAGGACCGAGCTTCGATCACCCATTTAACATCTACAGATTCGTGCTCGACAAAAGACTCTCCAAGCCTGTTGGTGAAGTTACATGGGCAGGAGATTGGGAAAGATATTTCAACGATGAAGTTGTAAAACTTTTGGACAGCGCTGTTTCCACATTAGACCCGAAGGTCAGGAAAAATGCTTATTTCAAAATTCAAGAGATAATCTACAGAGATATGCCAAGCATACCTGCATTCTATACTGCTCACTGGTACGAATATTCAACGAAATACTGGGTCAACTGGCCTAACGAGGACAATCCATTCTGGTTCAGGCCTTCTCCATGGCATGCGGATACTCTGATGACATTGTTTGCAATCTCTCCAAAAGACAATCCAAAACCCATTCCAACATGGATAGAAACTGTCGAAAAAGGAGGTATCAGTATACCCACTGCGAAGATATTCGAAGATCTTCAAGCTGCGAAGTAATAGAATAATTTCTTCCCGGTCTCCATATAGGAGGCCGGGATTTATGAATTCTCATATAGGAGGTATAATGCAGTGACTTTCAAACCTATGCTAAAGTTTTTGCTAAGACGCTTCGTTTTCCTCTTAGTTACTTATATTGTTGCAACTACAATAGTTTTCATACTTCCCAGAATAATTCCAGGAAATCCTTTAGCTCAAATGCTATCAAATCTTTCTAGAGTTGCTCAAGCAAATCCAGAAGCTATAAGAGCCGCAGAAAAGACTCTTATGGAAGAATTCGGTGTGGACAAACCCATACTTGTTCAATATGGGCAATTCATTTTAAAAGCGCTAAAAGGAGACCTTGGAACTTCTATTTCATATTATCCGCGGAAAGTCATCGATTTAATAGTTCCAGTGATACCATGGACATTAGTTCTTCTTTTACCTGCTACTCTTGTTGCCTGGATACTTGGGAACACTCTCGGAGCAATGGCTGCTTATCGAAGAAATACATGGATTGACAAGGGCGTTTTAACAGCTGCATTGATTGTTTCTCAAATACCCTATTACTGGCTTGGAATGATATTTATATTTTTGTTTGGTGTAAAACTTGGCTGGTTACCCGTTCAAGGTGCATATTCTCAGGGAACTATTCCCAGTTTCAGCTGGGAATTTTTCGTGGATGCTTTGAAACATTACATAATGCCCTTTGCATCCATCGTACTCTCCGCGATGGGTGGCTGGGCAATAGGTATGAGAGTAATGGTCATTAACGAACTCGGAAGCGATTATGCGCTGTTTTCGGAATATTTGGGAATGAAGGACAAAAGAATTTTTAAATACGCCTTTAGAAACTCACTTTTACCTCAGATAACAGGATTAGCCTTGAATTTAGGTACAGTTTTGGGAGGTTCTTTGATAACCGAGATTGTATTCAATTACCCTGGAACAGGGTATTTACTCTTTAAAGCTTTAACCACCCTTGATTATCCAATGATACAGGGTATATTTGTTATCCTCATTGCATCAGTTTATCTGGCGAATTTCTTAGTGGACTTTCTCTACGCCTGGATAGATCCAAGAATAAGATTGGGACAGGAGGAATGACTATGTTTTCGTTGATGATCAGGCCACTTTTCAAAAACAAAAAATTCATAATAGGTATCTCTATTTTTATCTTCTTCTTACTTCTAGGTATTTTAGGGCCCGTTTTTTACAAAGTTGATCCTACAGAGATGACTTGGGATTACGAGCAGCCTCCCTCCAGCGAACATCCCCTCGGCACAGATACCTATGGTAGAGATGTGCTCGCTCAGCTGTTTCACGGCATTCGTTCGTCACTCTATATAGGATTTCTGGCGGCTATTATTTCGTCGATAATTGGAACAATAGTCGGCAGCTTTTCTGCCGTAAAGAAAGGCATAACGGACGATATACTAATGGCAATAACAAACATTGTTCTAACTACACCCTCTATGTTAATAGCCATACTTATCGCAAGTTACCTGAAAGTAAGAAGTATGGAAGCTGTGGCAGTAATTTTAGGGTTATTCCAATGGCCTTGGTATGCAAGGGCAATCAGGGCACAGCTTATGAGCGTTACATCAAGAGAATACGTTTACCTTTCCATCATGGCTGGTTACTCTGACACAAAGCTGGTAATTGAAGATCTTCTTCCAACTATCGCAACCTATGCTTTTATGTCCTTTGTACTTTTCATAAACGGAGGAATAATGGGTGAGGCAGGATTGAGTTTAATCGGTCTTGGTCCTACCCAAGGTATTTCTCTGGGATTGATGCTGCAATGGGCTGTTCTTCTGGAAGCTGTGAGAAGAGGTTTGTGGTGGTGGTTTGTTCCACCAGGAATAGCCATTGTTGCAATAACAGCTTCGTTAATGATTATAAGTACAACGATGGACGAAGTCTTCAACCCCAAACTGAGGGAGGAGTAAAAAAGTGAAAAATAGAGAAATATTATTCAAAATGGAAAATGTGAAAGCTTACTATAAGTTGGAAGAAGTTACCGTTAAAGCTGTTGACGATGTTTCATTGGAAATATTCGAAGATGAAGTCATTGGTATTGTGGGTGAATCTGGCAGCGGAAAGACAACGCTTTCAAATGTTATATCAATGAATATAATGAAACCTCTCACGCTCGTAGAAGGTAAGGTGTTTTTGAAAATCAATGGAGAATTCGAAGAGATTTCATCTATGTCAAGAGAAGAAGTAAAGAAAAAATTCTGGGGTAAAGAGATAACCATCGTTCCTCAAGCAGCCATGAACGCTTTAATGCCAACTATCAAAATGTCAAAGTACATCGAGCATCTTGCACAATCCCACGGCATTGACAAAAACGAACTTTTATCGAAGGCTGAAAAAAGATTTGAAGAAGTTGGCCTTGATCCCCTCTGGCTGAAAAGATACCCTTTCGAACTTAGCGGAGGAATGAAGCAAAGAGCGGTAATAGCAATAGCAACAATTTTGAACCCCGTGCTTCTTATAGTAGACGAACCAACATCCGCTCTCGATGTTGTCAATCAAAAGATATTTCTCAAGGTTTTGATGCAGATGAAGAAGATGGGCATTGTTAAAAGTATTGTTTTCATAACTCATGATATTGCTACGGTTCGCCAGATTGCTGATAGAATGGTAGTTATGTATGCAGGTAAGATCGCTGAAATCTCTCCTATAGAAGAAATAGTACAAAAACCGCTTCACCCATACACTCAGGGATTGCTTAATTCGGTGTTGACCCCTGAACCTGAAATCAGAAAAAGAGGAATCACTACTATTCCTGGTGCACCACCCAATCTTGTAAATCCACCAAGCGGGTGTAGATTCCATCCAAGATGTTCTTATGCTATGGATATTTGTAAAGAGAAAGTTCCACCCTTGAAAGAAATTGAGAAAAACAGAAAAGTAGCGTGTTTCTTGTATATGGAGGAGAGAAAATGAGCAGACTTGTAGTTGAAAACTTGACGAAAGTATTTTCTTTAGGATTCTTTTCGAGAAGATATATAAAAGCTGTTAATAACATTTCTTTCGATATAAAAGAAGGAGAAATAGTGTCTCTGGTCGGAGAAAGTGGTTCTGGAAAAACTACGACAGCAAAGATGATCTTACGATTAATTCCACCAACATCTGGTAGAATTTTGTTCGAAGGTAAAGATATTTGGAAAGATATAAAAAGTCAAGAAGCGCTTAGAGACTTTCGAAGAAAAGTACATGCAGTATTTCAAGATCCTTTTGCAAGTTACAATCCATTTTATCCAGTTGAGAGAACTCTCTGGCAGGCTGTTAATTTACTGGAAAAAAGCCCATCCAACAAAAAAGAAGCACTGGAACTGATAAAAGAATCTTTGGTTAGAGTTGGGATAGACCCTAAGGATATTCTTGGTAAGTATCCTCATCAGATATCTGGTGGTCAAAAGCAGAGGGTAATGATAGCGAGATGCTGGATACTTAAGCCTTTATTAATAATAGCTGATGAACCAACTTCAATGGTGGATGCTTCGAGCAGAGGTGGAATCATACAACTTCTTGAAGAGCTCAGAGAAGAACAAGGAACTTCAATTATGTTTATAACTCATGATCTAGGACTTGCCTATTATGTATCGGACAACATCTTTGTGATGAAAGATGGAGAGATAGTTGAAAGAGGTCATCCAGACAAAGTGGTGCTTGAACCAACTCATGAATATTCAAAACTTCTTGTAGGAAGCATCCCAAAACTGTACAGAAAGTTGGAAGGATTGTGACATGTTTACGCGCACTGTTTTAATCATCTTCTCTTGGGCTTTGATATTAGAAACATTGGTCTTGGTGTATTACTTGCTGCAAAGCATAAAGCCATTAGAGTTTTATATGAACATTGGCCTGATGGTTTTCACAATCCTTTCACTTACTTTCTTGATTCTAAAAGAAATAAGAAGGAGGGACGAGGATGATAAACATAGATGAGGTGCTTTCAAAACTTACTCTGGAGGAGAAATTAAAGATTGTTGTTGGGGTGGGAATGCCAGGACAATTCTCTAATCCTCCATCAAAAGTTACAGGAGTGGCAGGTGAAACACATCCTGTGCCACGTCTTGGAATACCAGCTGCTATTTTGGCGGATGGCCCTGCTGGATTGAGAATAGACCCAACCCGCGAGAACGATGAAAATACATACCATGCAACAGCATTCCCCATTGCAGTTATGCTCGCATCAACATGGAACAAAGAGATTTTAGAAGAAGTAGGTAAAGCAATGGGTGAAGAAACCAGGGAGTACGGTGTTGATATCCTTTTAGCACCGGCAATGAACATACAAAGAAATCCCCTTTGTGGAAGAAATTTTGAATATTACTCAGAAGATCCCATGCTTTCGGGTGAAATGGCTTCTGCCTTTGTGAAAGGAGTTCAATCACAGGGTGTGGGTGCATGTATAAAACATTTTGTAGTTAACAATCAAGAAACCAACAGAATGACCATAGACACGGTTATCTCTGAGAGGGCATTGCGAGAAATTTATCTTAG
>JAMOOR010000161.1 GCA_027065235.1 Thermotogaceae bacterium
AGGCTGAAGATGAAACAACTACTACAACGATAACAAAAGGCGATCGTAAGGTCACAATAAAGTACACAAAAATCGTGCGGGGTAGAATCTATCCTCATCCTCAGAAAGGATACGCGATTGGAATCACCACTAAGGGAAAGAGACTCCTTTTCAAGCAGGGTATCATATACTTCAACGGCAAGCCATGTGGGCACTACCAGAAAAACGGACGGGGGAAGATAGCAGATTATGAGATAGCAATTGTTAAAGCACAATCCAAGCCTTACTACCTTCTCGTCGAACTCAAGCCAAAAGAGGAGGAAATAAAACAAGCTGCATAATCCAACGTAAGCCTCAGGGGGGGACTTTTCTCCTCTGAGGCTCTTTCTTAAAAGAACAAATACAGGAGGTGTGTTATGAAAGTCATAACAAGAGCAAATGAGCTTCTTCCTGCTATGAAATTTGCTCAGTCTGTTTCAAAAAACAATAAAGATTTTGACATATTCAAATACGCTAAAGTAACAACAGATTCTGATAAGATTCTGCTTACTGCAACTGATTTTGAATGCTGGTTCACCACTTCCGTGCCAGCAGAAGAGGTAGAAGAAGACGGTATCGCACTTATACCTATATCCCCCATGACAAAGCTTCTGGGTCAGCTTAAATCTGATAGCGACCTGCTTATAGATTGTGACGAAAGAGGTAATGTGCAGGTAAAATGTTCTGGCTTCTCAGCAACCTTTGAAACACCTGCTCCAGAAGAGTTCATTACTCCTGAGGAGGAAGAACAGTCTGAGCTTGTGTGGATCGATAATGCACAAGAGTTTGCAGATGCACTGTCCAGGGTCGTTCATGCATGCCCGAAAAGAGACGAATATATCGGAGCAGATGGGGTTCTCCTTAAACGAGAAGAAGATAAAATAACACTCGCGGCAACGAATGGTGCAAGGCTTGCTCTCTGCTACTTCGAATCAGAAGAATTTGCCTCCGTTCTCGAACATCCTGCTGTAATTCCTCAGGATTCAGCGAGACACATTGTTAACCTTCTTTCCCGTGCTGAGGTTTTTGGAGTGGTACCTGGAAAGAACTACATAACCTTCGCAACACCCGAGTCTTCTCTTCTAATAAGGCTAATTGAAAGGCCCTTTCCAAAGTTTAATGAGTTGCTTTCAAAGGAATTTAAACCCGTCATAAAAGCAAACTACAAAGAACTGCTAAATGCACTTAAACGGATTTCCCCAGCTTGCGAGCGCTGGGTAAGGATAGAGATTAAGGACTCCGTTGCTGTTCTAAGTGCACGGACTTCTGACGGAGTTGCTGAAGGAAAGGTAAAAGTGAATATCGAAGACTCAGCTGAAGACTTTAACGATCAAATAGTGCTGAATCCCAAGTTTCTTAAAGAAGCTCTCTCGGCAGCAGAAAGTGGAGAAATTTCAGTCCACGAACGGTTTGTGTGTATTCAAAGCAAAAATTATCAGGAGTATATAGCTCCTGTAATGGCTGAATAGCTAAAAAAAACGGGGAGGGGGAAAGATGATCAATTGGATTAAGCTGAATAGCCAAGACGCAATAGATTTAGGCGATTGGGGAATTTTTATACCTTGTCAGTCAGCAGAGTTTATAGAAAATGCCGATGAGACAGACAGATGGATGAGTATTAAAGGAACATGGATTCCTGCTGGAACAGGTTCTCCTCAAAAAGCCAAGCTTGAAATTTTCACTCAGCTCGATGGAGAACCTGTTCCTGAATACATGTTCTATTTCCAAGTTCTTGATTTGGAAGATAACCTTTTAACAGGCAACTTATAAGCAAATAAGCAAACTTTTCGGGAGGCCATCTGGTCTCCCGATTTTTTTTTGCTCTATTATCCTTAGAAACAAACGCAGAGCTAAAAATCAGGAGGAGGAGCATGGCAAAAATTATCGAGCTTAACACAAGAGCAAAGCAGTTAGATGAGATGAGCCTTTCTGAGCTTCTGGAACAGTGCAGGGACGAAAAAGAGCTTGCTAACGTGGTGTGCAGGAGGATTAAAAAGCTGAAGCAGAAAAAAGATAAACTAATCAACAGATGCTTCTGGTTTGCTTTCCCATTTGTGCTTGTTATCCTTTGTTCCTTGCTGTATCTGATCAAGTCTTCCAGCAAAATTT
>JAMOOR010000162.1 GCA_027065235.1 Thermotogaceae bacterium
ATAGTGACTACATCACATTCTGCTAATCTATCAAAATCTGTTGTTGCGCTCAACTTTCCGCTTTTAACCAAATCTCTAAGCTCTTCATCAACGACATCGCCAATGTAGTTTATTCCTTTATTCACCATATCAACTTTCTTTGGCTGAATATCAAATCCAAGAACGGTGTAACCGGCCTTTGCCTTTTCTACGGCTAAAGGAAGTCCTACATAACCAAGTCCAATGACACCTACCTTTGCCTTTCTTTCTTTGATCTTTTCATATAGCACCATTCACATTCCTCCTTTGTGATATCATTGTTTTCATGTATCAGATTGGTATAACCTTACTTTTATATCTATCAACTTTGATTTTAACCTCTTATACGCTAAGAAAAAAGGGAGCAGTTTTTCAAGTAAGACTCCAATCACTTATATTATTTCTTCTTTCTCTTGGCCTTTATTTTACATTCAAAGTAGGCTTTTCTTTAAGGATTTCTCTCCCGCTCTGGTATGTATTTTTTCCAATAATAATTTATAACCTCTTTGCAAAAGACACAACTATGAATATAAATGCCAAAGGCCTTTTCATTCCAATGGTTATCCTTTATCCAGCAGCGGAAGAAATGGTGTTTAGAGGAATAATTCTTTACCATACAGGGTTATCGTATAACGCTTGCATACTGAATGGTTTAATTTTTTCATTGGCTCATTTTGTAAATTACTTTTCCAAAGTTGAAAAAGTTTCTTATGTTGTGGTGATGGTTAGATTCGTTTTAGGAACATTTTTAGCCATGACCGTAAAAATGAGCGGCGGGAGTATTTTCCCACCGCTTTTCTATCACATATTGCTTAACCTCTCTGGATTCATATCTCTTCGCCATCAATCAATAAGGTGAACCACTATACCGCTCTTAAGCTTTGGATCGAACCATGTTGATTTTGGTGGCATTATAAGGCCAGCATCTGCTATTTCCATTATAGCTTCAACAGGAGTTGGATAAAGGGCGAATCCAACTGCAAAACCTTTTTTATCAACGGCGTCTACAAGTTCTCCAAGGCCATATACAGCCGGAACAAAGCTTATTCTTGGATCTGTTCTTGGATTCTCTATTCCAAGTAATGGTGACAAAACATTCTTCTGAAGAATCTGGACATCTAATTTTTCTACAGGATGGTCAGGGTCGAATACACCCTCTTTAGGAGTCATTACATACCATTCACCATTTCCAAAGTATATTCCAAATTCGTGAATTCTCCTTGGCCTATACGGCGTTTGTGATGCTTTTTCTACATTAAACTTTTCTTTCAATTTTTCCAAAAATTCTTCTTTGCTCATACCATTCAGATCTTTGACCACCCTGTTGTACTCGTAGACCTTCAGTCTATCATGGGGAAACACTACAGCAAGGAAGAAGTTGTATTCTTCATCACCGGTGTGATTGGGATTTTCCTTCTTCCACCACTCCCTCGCTCTGGCTGCAGCTGCAGCTCTATGGTGACCATCGGCTATGTACAAAGCATCAAGATTTTTAAAAGCTTCGGTTATTTCTCTTATCTTTTCCTCATCGCAGACAAGATAAAAAGTATGTCTTACACCACTTCCATCTTCAAAATCATATTCTGGCTCTTTTTCGTTTGTAACGCTTTCAAAAGTTCTGTTAACCTCCTCATCAGACTTGTACATCAAATAAACCGGTCCTGTATGGGCTCTTGTAATATAAACATGTTTCGCTCTTTCATCTTCCTTATCTTTTCTTGTGAGTTCATGCTTTTTAATCTTTTCCTGCTGATACTCATCAACAGAGAATGTAGCAACAAGCCCTATCTGAGAATGGTCACCGCGCTGAAGCCTGTAAACGTAAAAACATGGTCTATCATCTTGGATCATCACACCTTCTTTGATGAGCCATTCAAGATTCTCCCTTGCCTTTTTAATGACTTCGTCAGATTTTGTGTCTACCTCTCCCTCGAAATCTATTTCCGGACGTGTAACTCTGTAAAAACAGTATGGATTCTCTTTCGCTATTCTCCTCGCTTCTTCCGTCGTTACAACATCATAAGGCCTTACCGCTATTTTCTCAACCATATCTTTTCTTGGTCTTAAACCCTTAAAGGGAAACTATCATCTCCAT
>JAMOOR010000163.1 GCA_027065235.1 Thermotogaceae bacterium
ATCCTTTGTGGCCTCCTTGTATATCCTCTCCCTCAATTTCTTGTAGAATTTATGCACTGTTGTGTAGGATAGTTTCAGCTCTTTTGATACCTTTAATGCCGGTATTTCAAGTTCAAATAGCTTTAATAGTAGAAGAAATTTCCCATATGATATCCTTGATCTTTCAAGTATGCTCCCTTTCCTCGGGCTCCATTCTCTTTTACATTTGTAGCATTTGTATGTGCCTCTTCTAACCTTTCCAAAGTGTTTGTTCCCACAATAAGGGCATTCAGTGAATGTTTTCAATACGCCTTTTTCTCTCAGGTATGTTTCTGCTTTTTCTTCATCTGCAGCTATCTTAACAAGAAAGCTTATCTCCATTTTGCCACCCCTTATTTCTTTATTATTTTCTTATGTTTTATTTTACTCACCTGCTGGGGTGGATTCAAGTGTATAATCACCCAAAATTTTTGTTTGTTAATGCGTCTACAATAACTTTCAGCATGTATGGTAAATATGCTTCTGTAAAAAGAGAAACACTGCCAACGAGAAACGCCAGGCTTTCTATCTTCCAGTATTTCGCAAATATCTCCTTATAACACCTATATTTACCTTTCATTCTCCGCCCTCCCAGAGTAAAATTTAATTTGTTTTAATTGTCCTTAGTTGACTTTCACAGTAATTTCCTGACAGAACCCCTAACAGTTTAAATTACCATATTACAAAAGCGTCATCCTACAAGTTGTGATTTTATTATTTTCCTATACATGCTGCATCTCCCCATAAGTAGCCCTGCTTTTACACAGTTATTGGAAAGAAAATTCTTTTACTCTCTTATCAAGCTCTTTGCCCATCCTCGATACCTCAGATGGTGATATAGTTTCAGGTGTACCAAGGGACGTTATTATATTGCGTATCTTCCTCGTTGATACCCTTGATGGTAAAGCTCTGGCCTGATTAGTTGCTTCGTATTCCATTGCAGTGTTTAAGAATCATGTTAGTAATTGTCTCATACATTTTTCGTTGTCTCGTGGAAACTGTTGTATAATCTCATCTGGTATTTTCATGGCCCTGTATCCCTCCTTTTTGCGGCGTTTTCTCAAGCTTATTTTACTTATTCTAAGGGATACAGGACTTTTTTCCTAATCGTACACCATTAAAAATGATGTGGTTATCCATCTGCTTAAAGATAAGATAAAGGTTGAGAAAGTAGTCAATGCAGGAGTGATTTCTATAGGAGAAAAGAGAATATACTATAACACCTGTATGAGAGATTGTTACGACACATGCCTTTTAGAAACGAAAGTTGTAGACGAAAAAATTAGAGTAAAAGGAAGTAAGTCTTTTCCTATAACAGATGGTTTCTTATGCTATAAAGGATATATCCTCCCAAAATGGCTTTATTCTAAAGAAAGGTTGAAGAGTGCGTATATTAGAAAAAATGGTAGGTTGCTAAAAGCTTCAATAGACGAAGCTATAAATGTTGTAGCATCAAAGATGAAGGATTTCATAGATCGGGGCATGGCATATAAGATCCTCCTTTATCAATTTGCCGGTGATAGGGGAGTAGTTAATTATCACTTTCCTATGAGACTTTTTCATAAGATAGGAGCAACCTTTCTTGATTATGGAATATGTGATAGAGCTGGCCAGGAAGCATTGAAGAAGATCTATGGAACATCTGTTGGTATGGTGCCTGAGGAGCTGAAAAAAGAAAAGTTAATAGTTTATTGGGGGATGAATCCGGCTTGGACGAATCTTCACGGATTTTCACTTGTAAAAAAATACGGCCTTGAGGTCTGGACGGTGGACGTAAGAACTACACCAACAATGAAGGCTTCTTCAAAGGGTTTTGTTGTAAAGCCGGGAATGGATGCAGAATTTGCACTCTATGTAGCAAAAGCGATGGTAGAGAACGGATGGTACGACAAAAACTTTTCAAAAAATTACATAGAAAATTTCGAAGACTTTGAAGAGTTTCTTTCAAACATTGCATGGGATGATGTGAAAAAAACTGGTCTATCGAAAGAAGACATTCTGAATTTTGCGAAAGGCTTATGGGAAAAGAAAGGAGTTATCCACATAGGATACGGTTTTCAAAGGAGCAGAAATGGCGCAAGATCAGTCAAATATGTAGGGATTTTGCCCATTCTTTCTGGCCACAAGTGTGGATTTTTATATGATATGAAAGTCCTTGATAAAAGTTATGCTGAAGGAAAGTTTTTAAGAAAAGGACCGTTCAGAACAGTTCCTCAAATGAAGGTAACCGAGTACATAGAAAATGGAAACATAGAGATGATTTATATATACAACGCTAACCCTCTTAATTCCCACCAAAATGTGAATAGATTAAAGAAAGCTTTTGAAAAGATTTTTGTTGTCGTCCATGACATATTCATGACTGAAACGGCTCAAGCAGCCGATGTTGTACTTCCCTCAAGCACCTTTTTTGAAAGACTTGATATTGTTGATTCTTACTATCATGACTATATTCTTTTGAACGAACCTGTTGTAAAACTTTGGGGCTACAGTAATAGAGAAATAACTATGATGCTAGCAAAAAAGTTGGGATTCAAAGACAAGTACCTTTATGAAGTCGAAGAGGAAATAATAAAAAAGGTTCTTAAAGACTGTGGACTAAGCTGGGACGAGCTCAGAGAAAAGAAGTTTATAAAGGGAAGAAAGATTTCAAATTGCAAAGATAGTGTGAGAGTAGATCTTGATGATATAGAAAAATCAGAAGATATGGAGTTGGAAAAAGATGAGTTCATTCTTATAACTCCGACACATTACAGTACCATTACAAGTCAATATTACAATCTACACGACAAATTCGATGAGTATGTTCACATGAATCCAGAAGATGGAAGACAGATGAAGCTCAACCCTGGAGATGTTGTAGAAGTTTTTAATGAATATGGTAGATTGATTTCAAATGTTAAATTTTCAGAAGATGTTCAAAAAGGCACGGTTGTAATATTTAAGGGATCGTGGCAAAATTTATCTAAAAGGAACGTAAATTCGCTTGTTGGTGATGAAGTTCAGGAAAGCTGTGGCAATGCTTCCATATACCATGGGTTTAAGGTAAGGGTTAGAAGGATTCGGGGTGATATGAGTGAAACTCTCTGATGTGATTAGACTTCTTTCCGATGTTCTAATAAGCTGGAAAGCGAATGGTGATCCTGAGGTTTACGACGTTGAGATACATTCTTCAAGAGTCAAAAATGGGGATATATTTATTTGTAGAAAAGGAGAATTTTTTGATTCCCATGATGTTGCAAGAGAAGTTGTGGAAAGTGGAGCAAGAATTTTGGTCTGTGAGAGAGAAATAGAGGATCTTGGGGTTCCAACCGTTGTGGTGTCAGATTCTCGTGTAGCGGAAGCAGTTCTCGCCGCTGAATTCTATGGAAAGCCCTATAAAAAGCTCCTTGTTTTTGGTGTTACAGGTACAAACGGAAAAACAACCACAATCAGGATGGTTCACCATATGCTTACATACTTAAAAATCCCTGGAAGTGTTGTGAGCACTGTTGGCAACGACATAATGGGTAGAGAAGAAAAGACTTACAACACTACCCCCAGCGCGCTCCATTTAATGCGTATAATGAAAGAAACGGTCGAAAAAGGAGGGAAGTTTGTAGCACTTGAAGTTTCCTCCCATGCCATAGCTCAAAAAAGGATATATTCTGTAAAATTCGACAGTGCAGCTCTTTTGAACATCACGAGAGACCATCTTGACTTTCACAAAAGTTTTGAAGAATATAAAAAGGTTAAATTCAGTATATTTGAATACTTAAAACCAGATGGGGTAGGAGTTATAAGCCATGAATTTTTTGATGAACTGAACAGTGGAAGATTTAGAAAAGTGTTCTTTGGCGATGGAGGCAAGTATAAAGTAAAAAACATAAACGTCTCTTTCACAGGAACAAAGTTCAAACTTGAGACCCCGTGGGGGGTGAAAAGTATAAAGATCTCTATGGTAGGGGAATTCAATGCATACAACGCAGCAGCAGCTCTTGCAATGCTCTCGGAAATTGGCTTTGACATAGATGAATTGATAGAAGCCTTGAGAAAATTTCCAGGAGTTGAAGGAAGATATGAAGTAATAAAAGAAGCGTATAGGCAGGGAATGAAAATCGTTGTAGATTTTGCCCACTCTCCAGACGCTTTAGAAAAGGTATTAAAAACTAGCAGGAAGCTCTTAGATGATAAGGGAAGGATAATAATTGTTTTTGGAGCTGGTGGAATGTCTGATAAAGGAAAAAGGAAGATTATGGGAAGGGTCGTATCAGAATTGGCTGATGTTGCGATAGTGACAAACGATGATCCGAGAGGAGAAGACCCAGAGGAAATCGCAGAAGACATACTGAAAGGATTTCCGGAAGATGAAAAGCCTCTAGTTATACTTGATAGAAAAGAGGCCATTGAAACCGCTTTAACCCTTGCCAGTAAAAGAGATATTATAATAATAGCTGGAAGAGGGCATGAAGATATGCAAGTCTTTGCACCTGGAAGGGAAGTACCATTTAAAGATAGAGAGGTGGTCTGGGAATTATTGCAAAAGAAGATAACAAAAAGACGTTGATGAAAAACTTACTTGGAAAGAAGTTTTGCTACGATTCAAGAAAAATAGAGCATGGATGTGTTTTTGTTGCGATAAAGGGGAACAAGGTAGATGGACATGATTTTGCAAAAGAAGCACTTAAAAAAGGTGCTTCTTTTGTTGTGGTAGAGAAAGATATGAACTTAAGCAATCAAATCATCGTTGATAACGTTATAGATTTTCTACTAAAGCTCGCATATGTGCAATTAAAGGCGAAAAAGGTTATAGGAGTTACAGGAAGCTCCGGAAAAACTTTTACAAAGGAGATTTTGAACAGTCTCCTTCCAGGCTCTTTTAAAACACCTGGAAATATGAATACAGAAGTAGGAGTTCCTATATCGATATTAAATGAATATAAGGAACAGGAAGTAGCGATAATTGAGTACGCGATGAACAAAAGAGGCGATATAAAAAGAATTTGTAAAGTAATAAAACCTGATGTGGGAGTAGTGTTAAACGTTGGAAGACAACATATAGGTGTTGCGGGAAATTTTGAAAATATCTTTTACGGTAAGATGGAACTTTTCCAATGTAGCAATATTCTCATATACAATGCAAATGATGAAAGGATGATAGAGTATGTTGAGACTATGAACAAACCGAAAGTCTCTTTCGGTATGAAGAAAGGAGATGTTTCTCTACTGGAGTGGAGTTATATAGATAATATTACAAAAGCGAAGTATAGAATTTACGACGAAGAGAAAAAAGTAATCTTGAACGATATCTTCCATAGAGGTCACCTTTTGAACATAGCAGCGGCTGTTGCAGCGGTTATTGGAGCGGATCAGAAGGTATGCTGGGAATGCCTGGAGAAAATCAAAAATGTGAAAGGGAGATTTCACTGGAAGAACGTAGGGGGAATAAGAATCATTGATGATACCTACAACGCATCGTTATCTGCCTTTGATGTAGCGGTAGAGACAATGTTAAAAGTAAATGCTAAAAGAAGGCTCGCAGTCGTTGGTCCAATATTTGAACAAGGCAAATTCTCTAAGGAAACTCATGAAAGGTTGTCCAAAATACTGGAAAAATTAGATGGAGTATTCATCCTTGACGGATATGAGGGTAGCGAATATATAAAGCCTAAAAACATCATTGTAAGGGCTAAGAACAAAGATAAACTGGCTGAAAAAGTAGTAAACTATCTGAGAAATGGGGATATCGTTTTGTTCAAAGCATCAAGGGGTGTAATGATGGAAGAAGTACTCTACAAGGTGGAGGAGATGCTTAAATGATTTATCTTGTAGAATTTTTTGTTTCTCTTACTTTCTTATGGATTTACATAAGATACGCAAGGAGGAAAGGACTTGGACAGCTTATAAAAAAAGATGGTCCAGATCTTCATGGTTATAAAGAGGGAACTCCCACGATGGGAGGAATTATTTTCATAAGTGTCTCTGTAATTTTTATGATCATCTTTAAGGCAGACCCCTTTCTTATAACTTCCACAACTGTTTTCATGATTTTGGGTTTGTGGGATGACATGACAAGTATTTTAAAGAAAGACGCCTATGGCATGAAAGCAAGGCACAAATTTGCGCTTCAGGTCATTATCTCAACGATCCTTGTTTGGCTTTTCGCTTCTGGAACAACGACATCTATTCCATTATACGGAAAAGTGGATCTTGGATTCTGGTATTACATATTCGCTGTTTTCGTAATGACTGGAACGGTCAACGCAGTTAATATAACGGACGGACTTGATGGCCTTGCGGGCTTCGTAAGTGTATCATCCCTTCTTTCGTTGTATACCTTCCTACTTATGAGAGGTTATGAGGAAAGTGCAATAATGATTCTGGTATTTTCAATATTTGCGTTTCTTATTTTTAATTCAAAACCAGCCAAGATCTTCATGGGGGATACCGGTTCTTTAGCTATAGGTGGCTTCATTTCTGCTCTTGCAATAAAGTATCATATTGAATTTTATTTAGTCTTTTTCGGGTTCATATTCATGATGGAAACTTTGAGTGTCATAATACAGGTCATCTCATATAAAATAAGAGGAAAGAGAGTATTTAAAATGGCTCCCATTCATCACCATTTCGAGCTTTCTGGATGGCCAGAAAGTAAGATCGTTTTTGTCTTCACAGTGTTGAATTTTGTCATTTCCTTGGCAGCTTTGAGGTGGTAATTTGAAGATAACGCTTCTTGGGTTTGGGATAAGCAACAAAGCACTCCTAAATAGTTTGAAAGGGGAATATGAATTTTTCGTCAGTGATAAAAATTTAAAGGACGAAGACATACGATTTTTAAAGTCCATAAGTGTTGAATGTGAAAATTCTCATACAGAAAAAATCTTGAATTCTGACATCATCATAGTATCACCTGGAATTAGTCCACACAGCGAAGTGGGAAAGATGGTGAGAAACTCTAAGGTCGAGCACACCATAGATATTGATTTTTATTTCAGGGTAAAGAAAAAGCCACCAATTGTCATTGGTGTAACTGGCACCAATGGAAAAACAACAACAGCATCCTTGATATGCCATGTGATCAAAAACTCAGGAAAAAGATGTACTTTTTTGGGAAACAACGAATCTCCTATTTTTTCTTTCAACGACGAAACAGATTTCATGGTACTGGAATTGAGCAGTTTCCAGCTCTATTGGGCACAATATATACCACTCGATATAGGGGTGCTTTTAAATATTTCACCTGATCACCTCGACTGGCACAAGAATCTTGAAGAGTACACTGACGCCAAGAAGAAAATATTAAAATTTTCTAAAGCAAAAATTGCCTCTCATGATATAACAGGGGTGGAGGAATTCGAAGACATCAAAATTTTCAATGAAGATGCGCTCGATTTAGAAAAAGTCCCAGAAAGCTTAAGATCCGTTCAAAATCGTCAAAACATAGCAGCAGCTCTTGAAGTGGTGAAAGAAATTGGAATGGGAGTCGAAAAGTTTTACGAATATCTTTCAAGTTTCAAGCTCCCACCGCACAGAATGGAATTTGTTACAGAATATAGAGGAATTGAGTTTTACGATGATTCTAAGGCAACTAATACCCACGCTACGATCAAAGCTTTGGAAAATTTTGATAAAGTCGTATTGATACTCTCCGGAATAGTAAAAGAAAACAATTTGGAAAATTTTATAAAAATCGTAGAAAAAAAAGCAGAAAAAGTGGTGCTGTATGGAAAGGCAATTATGGAAAAGTTGAACTTTAAAAATGTTGAGGTTGAGAGAGCTTTTTCAATGGACGAAGCTGTCGAGAAAGCCGTTAGAAATGCTAAAAGTGGGATCGTTCTTTTTAGCCCTGCTGGAGCAAGTTTCGATATGTACAGAAGTTACAAAGAAAGAGGAGAGGACTTTAAAAAAGCAGTTTGGAGATTGATAGAAAATGGATAGGAAAGCTCTCTTATTTTTCATAATAGTCATTTTGATTTTAGGAAGCATGATAATGATAAGCGCGCAGGCAGCTGTTTACTTAAGGCAGGGTGGAGATCCATCCGTTGCCATAGTGAAAATATTAGTAAAATTAATTTTAGGGGTTATATTGTTCCTTATATTCTCTACCTTCAAATACACCGTACATAAAGACTTAGTTTGGCACTACTACATTGTGTCTTTAGTTCTTTTAATAGGGGTTTTCTTGCTGTCTAAAGGTGTCCATCGTTGGTTGATTTTAGGGCCTTTTTCTCTTCAGCCATCTGAATTCTCCAAAATCGTAGTGATACTGCTTATAGCAAAATACATAGAAGAAAATCAAGGAAGAATGAGCACGTTTAGATATGGAATACTAAAACCCTTTTTACTAATACTTCCCATAATATTTCTGATATTTGCAGAACCCGACCTGAGCACGTCGCTTTTGATAACAACATTGGCTATTTTGATGATATATACGGCCGGTGCAAGGCTTCTTTATATCCTGTCGATGATTGGAGCGGGAGCTGCCGGGATTTATTTGCTATATCTTTCTGGATTCATCCACAGCTATCAGATAGAAAGGCTGAAGGCGTTCTTATCCCGGCAGATGCAATCTCAGGTACTCCTTTCTCTTTCTGCAGCAAAATCAGGGGGTATTTTAGGAAAAGGTATAGGGCTTGGAAATTTGAAAGTACTTGTTCCCGTCTCTGAAAGCGACTTCATCATATCAATAATCGGAGAAGAAATGGGAATCTTAGGAATAATCGCAGTTGTTGCCGCTTACCTTGGTTTGGTTTGGAGTATGATAAAACTTGCAGAAAAGGTTGTTGAAGATGAATTTGCCAAATTTTTTGTGTATGGATACGCTTATCTTATAGCTTTACATGTGATGGTAAATTTTGGAGTTAGTACAGGGGTACTGCCAGTCACGGGAATAACCCTTCCCTTTATAAGCAGAGGTGGAAGTTCATATTTATCTTTCATGATAGGGCTTGGTATCGTTGTTAATATAATTTATGGAAAGAGAGAGGAAGAGGAAAGTTGAAGATAGCAGCTGCTGGCGGTGGAACGGGGGGGCATCTTTTCCCAGCCCTCTCCATCATTGAAAAGTTTCAAAGGAAGCATGATTTAGAAGTCCTTTATTTTGCAGTTAAAGGAAAGATAGATGAAAAGCTTATAAAGAGAGAACATCCTTCCTTCCAAATTGTCCCAATAAAAACCCGTGGTCTTAAAAGACCTCTTTACTCTCCTTCAAATGTAAAAAGGGCGCTTGATTATATGAGAGAAATTTTAAAAATTAAAAGGCGCTTGAGATCCTTTAAACCTGATTTTGTTTTATCAACTGGTGGTTACGCCGGGGGTCTTTTAGCTTTAGCAAGTGGTGGAAAATATCCACTTTTTATACATGAGCAGAATGCAAAACCGGGACTTGCAAACATAAGATCTTCAAGATTGGCAAAGAAAATTTTTCTATCCTTTAAAGAAAGCATGAAATATTTCTCTAAAGAGGTTCAAAATAAGATAATAGTTGTTGGAAATCCTATAAGGGAAATCCACTTTTCCAAACGCTTTATTGATATTCCAGACGGAATTGTTCTTGTTCTTGGCGGAAGCCTTGGAAGTGAAGACATAAACAAATTCATGGAAAAAGTCTATAAAGTTGATAAAAAAAACATCTACGTCCACTCTACAGGTAGTAAAGAATGGGTTGAAAGACTTTCAAAATATCAGAATGTAATGGCATATCAGTTCATAGATTTTATGCCAGTTCTATGGAGAAAGGCCAAATTCGTGATAGCAAGGGCCGGTGCAACTACTGTGGCGGAAATGATGTACTACAAGAAGCAGGGAATATTAATTCCATGGGAAGGTTCGGCGGAAAGTCATCAGCGGTTGAACGCAAAAGAGGCTGAAAGAATGGGCCTTGCAGAGGTCTTTAACATATCCAGTTTAAGTGTTGACTATGTAATTGAAAAAATAAATAATGTAGAATATAAGATTGCTGAAATTATGGAAAATCCGTCAGACTTGATATATAAAAAGATAATGGAGGAGATACAATGAAAGAATACTTTATTGGTATTGGCGGTATTGGTATGAGTGCACTGGCACTCCATGAATATTTCAAAGGGAATAAAGTATACGGTTCCAATTTGGAGGAAAATGAGAGGGTTAAGTATCTAAAAGATATAGGTTTAAAAGTCTATGTAGGTCATTCTTATGAGAACGTTCCAGAAGACGTGGATCTTGTGATAAGGACAAGAGCTGTAAACAACGAAAATCCTGAAATATTAAGAGCAGAGGATTTAGGTGTAAGGATTTTGGAAAGAAATGACTTAATGATAGAAGAAATCTCTAGCCTGAAACCTTCTATAGGAATCACAGGAACGGATGGAAAAACTACAACGACAGCTATGATATTCCACGCTCTCAAAAAGCTTGGCGAAAGACCTTACGGTTTTTTGGGAGGTCTTCATAAAGATTTTGAACATGGAAATTATTCAAAGGGTGAGAAGGGAGTCGTTTTTGAACTTGATGAAAGCACTCCCGTTTTCTCCAAGTACAACGTTACCCATCTTGTTATAACGAACTCCAGAGGAGATCATCTAGAAAACTTCAAAAATGATGTTAGATATTACATAAAATCCTTTATCGATCTTGTAAAAAACGTTGAAGGAATAACGGTTACGTTCATTGACGATGAAATCTCTGGAGAACTCGGAGACGTAACTTTTGGGGTTGGTAGAGGGGACTTCAGCTTTGTTGAAAGAAAAGCAAACGGAAATTCTCAAGTGTTTACCTTCAAAGATCCGCGTGGAAAGTATCATGACGTACGTCTTTCTGTTCCAGGATTTCATAATTGCTTAGATGCTTTGGCGACAATAGCTTTGCTCAGCACCATAGGTTATCCGATGGACGCGGTTATAGAAAGCTTGAAAGATTTCACCAGTGTAAGCAGAAGGTTCACCATATCTTATAAGGACGAGGAAAGAGATCTTTACATAATAGATGATTATGCCCATACTCCTGAAGAAGTTAAAAATCTTCTTCTCACGGTAAAAGAGGTTTTTCCAAACAAAAAAGTTATAGCAATATTTCAACCACATAGATATTCAAGAACGCTGAGAGAAAATGAAAGATTCCCTTCTTCATTGGAAATCGCCGACGAAATATTTGTAACAAAGATATACGGAGCTTATGAGAAGGGCATAAAGGTTTCTGCA
>JAMOOR010000164.1 GCA_027065235.1 Thermotogaceae bacterium
GAAGAAATAATATAAGTGATTGGAGTCTTACTTGAAAAACTGCTCCCTTTTTTCTTAGCGTATAAGAGGTTAAAATCAAAGTTGATAGGTACAAAAGTAAGGTTATACCAATCTGATACATGAAAATAATGATATCACAAAGGAGGGCTGTGAATGACGCTGTATGAAAAGATCAAGGAGAGAAAGGCAAAGGTAGGTGTCATTGGACTTGGTTATGTGGGACTTCCTTTAGCTGTAGAAAAGGCAAAGGCTGGGTACACCGTTCTTGGATTTGATATTCAGCCAAAGAAAGTTGATATGGTGAATAAAGGAATAAACTACATCGGCGATGTCGTTGATGAAGAGCTTAGAGATTTGGTTAAAAGCGGAAAGCTGAGCGCAACAACAGATTTTGATAGATTAGCAGAATGTGATGTAGTCACTATATGTGTTCCAACGCCTATTGATGAACATAAAGTTCCCAACCTTTCCTATGTAGAGAATTCCGCAAGGGAGATTGCTAAAAGACTTCATAAGGACATGCTTGTAGTCCTTGAAAGCACAACTTACCCTGGAACAACTGAAGAAGTCATACTTCCTATCCTTGAAGAAACAGGTCTTAAAGTTGGAAAGGACTTTTACCTTGCGTTTAGTCCTGAAAGAGTTGATCCGGGAAACAAAAGGTATAAAACTAAAAACACTCCTAAAGTCGTTGGTGGCGTGACTGAGGAGTGCACGAAACATGCAAAAGCGCTTTACGAAAATGTCCTTGAAGCACCGGTGTTTGTTGTATCGTCTCCAAAAGCAGCAGAGATGACGAAAATTTTGGAGAATACCTTCAGAATAGTGAACATAGCTTTAATAAACGAGATGGCAATAGTTGCTTCAAGGATGGGGATAAACATATGGGAAGTTGTGGAGGCTGCTGCAACAAAACCCTTCGGTTTTATGCCTTTCTATCCCGGGCCTGGGGTTGGTGGGCATTGCATACCGATAGATCCTTTCTATTTGACTTACAAAGCAAGGGAGTATGATTGGCATACAAGGCTTATAGAAATGGCTGGAGAGATAAACGATTTTATGCCAGAGTATGTTGTCCAAAGGCTTCAGGATATATTGAATGAAAGGAAAAAAGCCATGAACGGAGCTAAAATCTTAGTAGTTGGTGTGACCTATAAAGGGGATGTAGCGGATCTTAGGGAATCGCCGGCACTCAAAGTTATAGAGAATCTTGAGAAGAAAAAGGCAGAGGTTCTTTATTTTGATCCATTAATAGAGTCTTTCACTCATAAAGGAAAGAAATATAAAAGGATTGATCTTACGAAAGAACTTCTCGAGAGCGTTGACGGAGTGATAATAACCACAGCCCATAGAAATGGAGTGGATTATGAATTTATGGTGAAACATGCACCGTTTGTTTACGACACGAAGAATGTAACCAAAAACATTAAGGAAAATAGGGAGAAGATATACCTTCTCTAATTGGGGGTGTTTAAAATGAAAATTGCAGTTATCGGAGCAGGGAATGGAGGACAGGCTTTAGCAGCTTTTCTGTCCATGAGGGGCGCTGACGTTGCTCTTTACAACAGATCAAAGAAAAGAATCTCCTTAACAATTAAGACAAAAACCATAAGGCTTGAAGGTGAAATACAAGGCACATTCAAAGTTTCCTTTGCAACAACTGATATAGAAGAAGCTCTTAAAGGAAGAAAGCTTATAATGATAGCAATCCCGGCTTTTGCCCATAAAGATATTGCAAAAAAGATGGCACCGTATATAGAAGATGGCCAGGTAATCGTTTTGAACCCAGGAAGAACAGCCGGTGCTATTGAATTCAAGAGAACACTGGAGGAACTTGGTGTTGATAAGAATATAGTAATTGCTGAGGCGCAAACATTCATATTTGCTTCAAGGCTTACGAACCCAGGGGTAGTTAGGATTTTTAAGATAAAAAACGCAGTGCCAGTTTCTGCATTGCCAGCAACGAAAAATCATGTTTTGGAAGAAGTCCTTACTCCACTCATGCCGGAGTTTGAAATAGTAGATAATGTCATATACACGAGTTTCAACAACATTGGGGCGGTTTTTCATCCAGCAGTTCTTCTTTTGAAT
>JAMOOR010000165.1 GCA_027065235.1 Thermotogaceae bacterium
TTTACTTTAGATATCTAATATATTTTGGGACTCATTCTCCTTCAATATCGCGAGGGGTTTCGAAGCTCATTTTTCCGTACTTTCCTGTGTAAATTTCGTAGAAGAATTTTATAGCGGCGGTTTCTACATCAACTTCTCCGCCTTTTTGTAGCATACCCCGCCTTTTTCCGTAGATTGTTATGAATTCATCGAAGCTATCGACATCACCTGCAAGTTCTTTTACAACTCCCGGGTATTTTTCCTTGAGTATATCGAAGGCAATTGTAAATAATTCCCAATCATCTACCTTTTCTGAGGGGATTGAACCAACAAGCAGAAGCTTTGCCGCCAGTTTTTTACTGAAAAGCTCTGTGTAAAGAATTCCTGGAGTATCTACCATCTTTATTCTATCGTTTATCTGAATCCACTGAACACCTTTTGTAACACCAGGAATGGCACCAACTTTTGCAGATTTTCTGCCTTTCAGTCTATTCACAAAGGTGGACTTACCCACATTTGGAAGACCAACGACAAGGATGTTGGCTGCGGTCCTCTCGCCGAATATCTTTTTTATCAAAGTTTTTGATCTGTCCCCTTTTTTGGAGATAATGACCTTTTCTCCTCTATCAACAAAATATTCTACCCATTCGTCAGTAACCTTATCTTCAGCAAGATCGGCTTTGTTTAATACCACAACTACCTTCTTCCCTTTGAATAACTTTTCCCTCTCGTAAGCCCCTGTAGCAAAGGGGGCTCTTGCGTCTCTCACTTCAAGAACATAGTTTACAGCTTTCACAAGATCTTTAATTCTTTTCTTTGCTCTTGCTATATGACCGGGGTTCCACACTTCGAGCACCTCCGAACGGTTATACGTTTGAGTTATTATATAACTTTTTCCTTCTGAATCCGAAATGTTAAATTCAAATTATTTGTATTGTGCAAAGATCAATAGTGATATCATGTCAAGAACCGCCAATGTTAAGCCATAGATTTCAAGGTAACATAGAGAGGGCCAGCATGGACATAAAAGGCCTGCCAACGCAAGAATAAATATGAAGACAGTGGAGACCTTGAAAATTTTTTTATCGTTGCCGAGGCCAAATAGCATCAATCCTACATAAAAGCTTAGAAACGTAGCCACCGCTATGAAATCATGGGGCTTTGTGCCGTCTGGAAAAACTCCTATTAGTATCATGAATACGCCACTTAAAACTACATAACCACCACCGAGTATTTGAAGCTTTTTCACATGATTTTTAACAAGTTCAACCCCGTACCATATCATGAAAATTCCACCAATTACCGTTCCCATGGAAAATATCCATGGATAATTGGCCAAGCTCGTTCGGCCTAATTTGCTAAAGGTGTACTGGGAAATAGAAAACCACGGGTTGAAGTGAATAGAAACACTGGTAAACAACCAAAAGATACCTATGCTTATAAATCCAAGGTACTTCCAATTTCTCATATTTGCTTCCTTCCTTTTTGGGTTGTGTTGGGTAGAGTGAAAGGCGCCAAGAGGCGCCTTTTGAATTTTTCCTCAGATTATAACAGCTTCAGTGTATTCACCAAATACGTCTCTCAATGCATCAGATATTTCTCCAACGGTTGCATAGACTCTGACGGCTTCTATTATAGGTGGCATGAGGTTTTCTCCACTTTCTGCAGCGTGTTTGACCTTTTCAAGGGCTTTTTTGACTTTTTCGTTATCTCTTTTTTCTTTCAATTTTTTAACTCTTGCTTTCTGTTTTTCTTCAACTTCCGGATCAACTTTTAGGATGTTATCCGTTGATATCTCTTCTTCTACCTGGAATTTATTGACTCCAACAATTATTTCTTCGCCATTTTCAACGGCAAGTTGATACTTGTAAGCACTCTCATTGATTTCTTTTTGCACATATCCCATCTCGATCGCTCTAACCATTCCACCCATTGCATCTATCTTTTCTATATATTCCATCGCTTTTTTCTCTATTTCATTCGTCATAGCTTCGATGGCGTAAGAACCTGCAAGTGGATCTATCGTGTCCCCAACACCGGATTCGTAGGCTATTATCTGCTGGGTTCTAAGTGCTATTCTAACGGATTCTTCCGTTGGAAGAGCTA
>JAMOOR010000166.1 GCA_027065235.1 Thermotogaceae bacterium
CTATGCCGTGAGGAACAGCAACTGCTGTTAATATTTGGGGAGGAGTAATATCTTTAACATTTACAAAGCTCTTTTCTTCATCTATAGCATTTCCACATATCTCTAAAACTGCCTTAACTTCAAATCTTCCTGTTGAGTCCGTTTTCCAATCGTATTGAAAAGGAACCGCGTTCGAAGAATATACAAGATTTCCCCCAATAAAAAGCTTCACGACCCAGTTTACCTCAGGAACATTACTTAAACCGACTTTTATATTAACGGTATCTCCGATGGATACATCAGTATTTTCAATATTCAATAGAACTTTGTAATTATCTTTAGGAGCCTCAACATATATTGTTAGAGGCGAACTCTCGTAGATAGAATCGTATGTTCTAACTACACCAGATATGACATGCGTTCCAGGAGCTAACACCGTTTCATAAGACAAAGGTATATCACTACCTATTTTCACCACTTTCCCATCTATCCTGAGCTTCCCACCTATCAAAGAACCATAAACGCTGTATCTAGGGATGGTGTCAAGGGTCACTAGAACCTTTTCCCCTGCTACAGGATTAACAGGGGAAACAGAAACAACTGCATTTAATTTTTGGTAAGATGCAACACAACCATGAAGGATAAATATCATCACCATCAATCCAAAAACAATAAGAAGACTTTTCCTCATCTTCCCACCTCACATCATCTCTTCTCTAATATTCCACATATATGATACGATGTAAGAGGTGGTTCATCCTATTTGCTTTATCGTCTTAAAATTCTTCTGACTTTAAATTAAGAATTTTTTCCCAGAGGTGAGCGAAACGAAGATATCCATAGCTCAATTCAACATCGAATGGGAGAATTTGAACAAAAACCTTAAGACGATTGAAAAACTTTCGTTACAAGCGAAAGATGAAGAGAGTAAACTGATCCTTTTTTCTGAGACGACTCTAAGCGGTTTTTCAATGAATGCTGAAAAAGTCTATGCAAAAGAACTTCATATTGAAAAGCTAAAAGAACTTTCAAAAGAGATAGCTATAGGTGTAGGTTATGCTGAAAAAGCTGAAGGTACCTTCTATAACACTTACTCTATATTCATCGATGGAGAAAAGGTTTACACCTATAAGAAAATACATCTTTTTACCCACGGTGGTGAGAACAAGCATTATGAAAGAGGAAAGCAAATTATAACCATTGATATCAATGGCCTGAAAATCACGCCATTCATATGCTATGACCTGCGATTCCCATGCATGTTTCAAAAAGCTGCAGCTGAAACAGACCTATTTGTGATTCCAGCAAGCTGGCCGTCAAAGAGAAGATATCATTGGAGGAGTCTTCTTGTAGCAAGAGCTATAGAGAATCAAGCCTATGTTGTCGGAGTCAATCGAATTGGAGATGATCCTTATTTTACCTACAGTGGAGATAGTTTGATCATTGATCCTTGGGGAGAAATCGTTCTAGATGCGCAAAACGAAGAAGGAGTTTTTACGGTTGATATAGACATAGAGAAGATCAAAAAGATAAGAGGGGGATTCCCCGTGCTCGAAGATAGAATTTCTGGGATCGATTTGTAACTGAAAAATCACCTTTGAAAAAGTAAAACCGCAAAACCGGCCTTTTTTATTGACCTTTCCAAATCAAATGATGGAGTTTCACCAGGAGATGTCCTTAAGCAAAATTTTATTTTTTCAAAATTAGGATGTTTAGAAAGTTCTTCAACACTTGGAAACTTGGCATGCGAAAATACTTTATGACCGCTTTTCCCAAGTTCTTCATAATATTCTGCCCATTTTCCAGTTATTGTTCCTATGACAACCTTTCCACCTTCTTTGACCACACGCAGCATTTCACTTAAAGCCTTCCATTTATCTTGAAAAAATTCTATAGCTGTAACTGATATAGCAGCATCAAAAGTTCCATCCTCAAAAGGTATATCCTCTACAACCCCTTTAACACACTTTAGTCCTTTTTTAGCTGCTTGTTCCCGCATCTTATCATCAGGCTCTAAACCTATCACATTAAATCCCAGATAAGATAACTTCTTAGTAAAATTTCCCGTTCCGCATCCAGCATCAAGTATTTTTCTTCCATTAACTGGAAAGAGCAATGACAAAACACAATCTGTCTCTATCAAATCTATAGTTTTTCCAGGTTCCTTTTCGTACCAGCTATCGTAATCCTCAGGATCCCATTCTATATTTGGAAACCTTGTCATCTATCGATACGCCTCCTTTTTTCAAATCCATCTGAAATGACACGACACATCTTTCAGAAATACTCTCGCATTCTTTGATTATCCTTTCAAGAAGCCTTAAAAGAGCATCCTTTTCACCCTCAACTATCGTCGAATGGGCATTCACTTCATACTTTAATCCCGAGGATTTTATAACATCTACCACATTGTCTATGACTTCAGTTAAATTTTTTGTCTGTATAGGAATAACTTGAAAACTGGCTGTATACCTCACAAAATCACTCCCTCTACAATCTTATTCCACTTTCAGGATGAGTTTCTCCTCTGCTTTACTTCCGCATGACTTTAAAACTGCTCCATCGAGCTCTATGATGAAAAGTAGCTTTTGAGAATCCAGGTGCCTGTGAATAGCTTTTTCTATAGCTCCAAAAAATATGACCAGTTTTCTTTTTGTAAAGGATCTTCGCCACTACATAACATCCCAATATGTCGAAAATTAAATCCCACATCGTATCGTCAAGGCCTCTTTGAGTATGATAACCTGGGATTGTTTTGTCAGTGATAAACTCAGCTATCTCCCAGAGAAGCCCAGAAAAACTTCCGAGTAGAAACGAAATTAAAATAGAGTTAGGAACATGATTCCAAAATTTGGATTTTCTCGTCAAGATATGATAAAAAAAGCAAGTAATGACAAATGAACCGTAAAAATGGAGACACTTATCCCAGAAGGGAACTTTATCGTAGAATTTCAAAAACTGCCCCAGCAAAGAATGAAAGAGTATCGATGAAGAAAGCATTATTTTTATCTTTTCGGATATTTCCTGGAGTGCTATTTTCTCATAGATATACGGAGACACTCCTCCTAACCAGAATATGAAGTACCCTATCGACTCGCTAATCTTGTCTTGAATAACAGAAAAAAGAAACGGTATTCCCAAAAGAGAAATCAGCACTTCGTTTAACATCTCTTCTCTTTTTTCTTTGTTTTTCGCTCTCTCTTCAAGGATCTTCATCGCCTCCTACCCGAAACAGTAGCAATATAAAAAAAGATAAAGCAGCGAAGTATACACCGCCTAGGCTTTTAAACTCTTTCGGCAGCCTGCTCCCTGCCTTTTCAAATCTAACCGAAAGGAATATTTCGCATGTTCACCTTTGTCGGCATTGATGTATCCAAACACAACTTTCATTCTTGACTCACCTCTGACTTCTCTCTTGATTTCTGCCTTCATTTTACCACAAATAGACTCGGCTCTTTCACCTGTATAGGAATAACTTGAAAACTAGCCGTATATTTCACAAAATCCCTTCTTTCAATTAAAATACTTTTAAGAAGATTATACATCAGGGGGTGCTATAATGGATTGCATCTTTTGTAAAATTATAAACGGTGAGATACCATCGGATAAGGTTTACGAAGATGATGACTTCCTTGTTATAAGAGATATAAACCCCGTTGCTCCGGTCCATCTCTTAGTTCTTTACAAAAAGCATGTTGGGAAAATTCACCAACTGAATGAGGAAGACAGAAAGAAAATGTCAAGAGTTTTTGAGGTTATAGCCAAGGTTGCAGAAAAGGAAGGTATATTGGAAAGTGGATACAGAGTTGTTGTTAACAATGGAGAGCAGGCCGGGCAAGAGATAGATCACATTCACTTTCATGTTATAGGAGGAAGGAAATTGGGGAAGATAGCATGAAAAAGGTTGTAATTGTAACAACCGGTGGTACCATAGCTATGACCAAAACCCATGATGGAGTCGTTCCTTTTTCCAAGGGAAACGCTCTGATAACTCAGGTTCCAAGACTTGATGAGATAGCAGAGATCGAGCATATTGAATTTGCAAATGTACCAAGCCCCTATATGACGCCTTCGATGATGTGGAAGCTTTCAAGAGTTGTTCAGAGGCTTGTAGATAGGGAAGACGTTACCGGTGTGGTCATAACTCATGGGACCGACACACTCGAAGAAACTTCTTATTTTTTGGATCTTACATTAAAAACTGTCAAACCGGTTGTCTTTACTGCGGCAATGAGAAACATAAATGAGCTTGGAACAGACGGACCAAGGAATGTTCTTTCGTCTGTTAGGGTAGCAGCCTCTGAAAAATCAAAAGGTATTGGGGTTATGGTCTGCTTAAATGATGAAATTCACGCTGCAAGGGAGGTAACAAAGACTTATACAAGTAATGTAGCGACTTTTGATTCGCCTGGTTACGGGCCTTTGGGTATTGTGGACGAAGACGAGGTTATATTCTTTAGAAAACCTCTTATGAGAATACACATAGAAACTGATAGAATCGAAGAAAAGGTGGCTTTGGTAAAGACGTTCACAGGCGATGATGGAAGTTTATTGAAAATAGCTGCCGATATGGGATATAAAGGAATAATACTTGAAGGATTTGGAAGAGGCAATGTTCCTCCAGAAGTCGCTGATGCTGTTTCTGAAGTTGCAGACAAAGTTGTAATTGTAATAACATCTCGCTGTTTCAAGGGAAGGGTCCTTGATGTTTATGCATATAAAGGTGGCGGTGCTGATCTTGTAAAAAGAGGAGTGATTTTGGGGCAAGAAGTGAGCGCTCAAAAGGCAAGGATAAAATTAATTATCGCTCTTGGAAAGACTAACGATAGGGAAGAACTTAGAAAGTACTTTGAAAGCTCAAGGGTCAAGAAGGAGATGGATATTTGAGGGATAGAACATTATCAGTGATCTTAACTCTTGTGTATTTCTTATTTGTTGCATTAATATTTTTGTCCAAGGACATAGCAGCAGTAGTCATAGCGATATTTATAAATGTCGCTATACTTTCTGCTGTCTCGGATTTCTTAGGAAAGTGGATTAAAAGCAAACGTACATGTAACTTGTTATCTTTGTTATTATTCTTTCTTTTGATATTCGCTGCAGTTTACATGATAGTTCCACCTGTCATTAAAGAGTTTGGTAGCTTCTACTCTATAATAATGGAAAATGTAAAAAACGAATCATGGAAAAATTACATAAAATCTGAGGAAATGCAAAAACTAACTGAAAAGATATTTTCCTACATTGGACCATCAGTGGAAGAAAAAATGAAAGAATTTCTATCAACAATAACAACTTCTGTACCCAACTACGGCTTTCAATTTTTCTTTATAATCTTAGGAACGATCTATTCGCTTGTATACATTGACACATTGAAAAAACTTCCGCTTGTAGTTTATCCAAAAAAACTTTGGCATTTATCTGTACCCTTTACAAAAGATCTTTTCGCAAATATGAAAAGATTTGTCCAAGCAATCTTTGTAACAGCATTAATGACAGGAATACTGTTTTTCACCCTTTTTGAGATAATGGGGCTCAAGTACAGCGTAACCATAGGTGTGTGGGCGTTTATAACAAATTTCATGCCGATAGTGGGTGTTATCTTTGAGTACATACCAGTTTTTCTGTTTTCGCTCTCTTTAGGACTTAACGGAGTGATAATAATAGCTGTATTTACCCTCATAATTCACACAATTTCTTTTGTCACATTTTTAACCATGATGAAGGGGTATACCAAAATAAATCCAGTTGAAATGCTGTTTTTAATAATGATAATGTGGAAATTTCAGGGAATGCTAGGTATATTTGTAGCAACTCCAATAGCGATTTTTATAAATGTATTTTGGAAGCACTTTTTATCACCTATATTTAACAATGTAACCTATCCAGGGAGTGATACACCATGAAAAAAAAGATAGTAATAGCTATTTCTATCATATTAGCATTTACATTAGCATTTTCTGTAACGTTAGAAGAAATCAGACAAGTTTCAAAAGAAGACCCAGAAAAGGCTTTTGAACTTTTAGTGAAATACTTAAAATCCCATCCGAAAGACAAGGGAGCTCAGCAGCTGGGGAAGATAATTGCCGCCAAAAGATATCTTGTTAAAATTTCACCGATAGCCGATGCTGTTAAGAAAGAAGATGTCCATCAACTCATTAGATCCATGGCTTCTTTGACCAACATAAGTATAAAAACCATGGACTATATAGAGGTTGTTTTTCCAAACTTCTATGATACGTTAAGAGAAATGACAATGAAACTGGATGAAAGCGCCTTTAGAACTTGCTCTATTGTTCCATACAGGGTGAGGGAACCAAAGGAGTTTTACAAACTGGTGGTGGATACATATTTCGCCAGTCCCCTTCAATTCGATCCCAAAAAGATTGAAGAACTCAAGTGTATGAACCTTCCAAGGATAAAATCCAATATAAAAAAGTACCTTGAAAACTTCTTAAACGATGAGGATTACTACATAAAGATCTTAAATTTGTCCGACATGTTGTTGATAGAACCGCCCCACGCAACGGACCTGAGGCTTTATTATGATCTTTCTTATAAGTTGACAACCGTGAATGTAAATGGTCTCACACCCGACGATTTCAAGGATTTTGTAAACAAATATGAAAAAATCAATCTAAAAAAAGAAAAACTATCATCAAAATTGAGAGAAATATATATCAAACTCTCTGAAAAATACGATCTTTCATTTTGCAAAGACAGGAGAATATGCCCAAAGATTGAGGTCTTAAAGAAAAAAGAAGAAAGAAATCAAGTGCTTGAAAAAGAAACTCCTCATTCCACAATTTCAACTCCAGTTGCATTGATAAGCGGTAAAAAAGAAGAAAAAAAAGCCTGTGCACCAATAAATAATCTAACCAGCGAAAGCTCATATAGCACACTGGCCTCTCAATCTAACATTACAAAAACTGAAGTAACAAATTCATTAAACACTAAAATGAAACGAACTTTATATATATCATTATTATCACTCGCTGGTGCCATGGTAATTTCTCTGATCTTTTTAAAAATGAAAGATCCATTGAAAAAAATCCGAAGACTTAAGAAAAAAATAGCGATGAATCCTACCGATCCATCGCTACATTTTAAACTTGCAGAGCTTTATGAAGAAATAGGAAGAACAGAAGACGCTATAAAAGAGTATCAATTGGCATCAAAACTATTTAACGAGCAGCAGCCTCCTTTTGGAAATAATCAAAAGGAACCTTGATAATTTCTCTTTCGTTACACGTTAAGGTTACTTCCTTCAAAAATACGTTAACGTTAGTCACTTTACATCTCTTATTTTCGTAATTTATGAAAGAACCTTCATCTGGTATACCTCGAAGGGCCTCTTCATAGAAATCATATTCATAAAGAAGACAGCACAAAAGTCTTCTGCATGTTCCTGAGATCTTTGCAGGATTTATCATCATCTGTTGCTTCTTCGCATGTTTAAGTGTGATTGATTGAAACTCTCTTAAAAAGACTGTACAACACGCCGGTCTACCACAAAGACCAAGCCCACCAATGAACTTCATTTCATCTCTAACACCAATTTGGCGAAGTTCTATCCTAGTTTTGTAAATCTTAGCAAGGTCCTTCACCAATTCTCTAAAATCAACCCTTGTCTCCGCGCTGAAAAAGAACACAAGCTTTGATCTATCAAATGTATATTTAACATGTACCACCTTCATAGGAAGTTCATGCTTTTTAACAAGTTGTTTAAAAGTGTATTTAGCCTTAACAGCATCTTCCAAATTCTTCTTATAAACTTCTTCATCTTCTTTTGTGAGCTTCCTTATAATAGCCTTCAAATCATAACCCACATCATCTATCTTTATTTCCTTTTTCTCAGTAACAACACTGGCAACCTCTAGACCAAATTCCCCAACAACTAAAACTTTGTCTCTTCTCTTCAGCTCTTCACCGTTATCTAAATAATAAATTATCTTCCCAACCGGATAGAACTCCACACCGTATACCGTAGCTGTTAGCTCCAAACTTTGTCACCTCTTTTCTCTTCTCTGTATCTCAAGAGAATATTCAAAAGTGTCAAAGAATTGTTGAAATTGGCTATCTTGGCCCTTGATATTGAATCTAAAAACTTTACAAGTTCTATATTCTCTGTTCCTTCAACCTCAAGGCTCCATAAAGCAACCTTTGCTAAAACACTGTTAAATAAGAAGAATTCCTTTCCAGAAAGTTTGGAATTTACTGCATCATAAAGTTCAAGAAAACCTTCATTATCAGCTTCCACAGCTTTTTTGATTAGCTCATAAGTCGCAAGGTATCCATTTAGAGGATCCTCTTCTAACTTTTTCACGTATCTCACAAGATCGCTAACCTTTTTTTCCTTTATCTTCTGCGACTTCTTCTTCCACTGTTTGTCCTTTTGGGTTCTGTAATCTTTCTCCATAATTATCTTAACTATAAGATCATCAACTTCTTTGACCGGTGGAACAAGGTTAAAACGAACAAGACGACTTCTTATTGTTGGCAGAAGATAATACCATCTTGTTGTTGTACAGATAATCACCCCAAAAGAAGGAGGTTCTTCCAATGTTTTTAGAAAGGCATTTGCAGCTTGTTGTGTCATCCTATCTATATCGAATATAAAAACATATTTCTTCTGCGCAACCTCTGGTGAGTAAGAGAAAAAAGATTCAACGTCTCTTACTTCATCTATACCAATATCCCCGCCTTTCGGATCAATTACAATGTAATCCGATTCCGAAGGTGGAAAGCCTTCCGCCATTTCTGGGATTTTCCTAGCTTGATCTTTCAAATAAAAAGGATCTATTCCAACAAGGGCTATTGAAATCCCTTCAGAATTCTTTACGAAATTTGCTATTTTCTCAATCAAAATTCATCTCTCCTCACCAAGCTATGTAATCCTTTATATTGGCATCTTCCTTGATAACAACCTTTATTTTATCTTTTGGACCAGTCATAATTATGGTAACTCCAGGTCCGTGACCTGTTATAACACAATTCGAATGAACAACCACCCCTATACTGACCATACCTTCCTTATAACCGCCTAGACCATGGCGACAATCATGGTTATCTATGGCAACAAGATCTCCTATTCTTACCTTATCTATCCCGTATCTCTCCACAACTTCTCTGTCTCTTGTATTTATATCGTAATCTCCCATAGTCGGATTAGTTGCTCCAACTCCCGAGCCCATCATGAAACCAGGAACAACTGTAGTAACTGGAGCAACTATCCTTCCTTCCTCCTCAGTAAAGATACTTTCAAATAATTCTGGATCTATATTGTAAACAGAAACTTCAGGGTAATCCTCTATTACAAGACCCTGGCCCCATGCTCTAACAAGAACTTTATCCCCAACAGAAAGTTTGTCTTTCTCTGGGAAATATACCAAAACATGATTGATTCCCCCATGCTTTCCAATGACGATACCTTTCATTCCCTTTGCATCACCCGATACAACGACAGCCTCGTTCCCGATGCAAGAAAGAGAAAGATAAGCATCATTTTCCGTCTTATCTTTATTCTTCGTGGAAACATCGGGCTCTATATGATCCCCATACGGGAAAAACGCAGGATCTCCTAAAGAAAAGTTGTATGTAATCCCGCCAACGCTTGGAACGTAATAAGCCTTTCCCTCTCCATCAAGTCTTGGCATCCTAATCGTAGGATGGGAAATTTCTCCCATAACGGATATTTCCACAACTCTTTCTTTATTTATCTTCATAATCAGCACCTCCTGGTATCATCATAACTCTTTATAATGATATCATGAATAAAAAATACGTGCAGAGGAAACAAACATCTCCTTTCTTTTTGTTTCCTTCGGTAGGGGTTCTCGTCCTTTTTCCCATTCCCCTATAGACACATTTAATTTTACACTACCTATGAGTTGAATTTTGCTATCATTGATAGTTAATCGCTTCACTTATGATAAAATCGTTTCGTTGAAAATAAAAGGTGGAGTGGACGAATATGAAAAAGAGAAAAATAGTTTTTACAAATAAGCAAGTGATAGTGTTAAGCTGGATAATAATAATCCTAAGCGTTTTAGTTATTATTGAGGGAGTTTATCTTATCTACATCAAATTTGAAAAATCGAATACCCATGTTGTTGTAAAAGAAATCCAACCCGTTGTAATTGAAACTCCTACTTCGAAGGTGGAAGATTCAGGTGCGATAAATCTAAAGACCGATCAGATCGTCGAATACAAGATAAATGCTACCGATCTTGTAAACACATCCTTAGAGTTCATGGGCGAAGCCTCTAAAGTTGCAATATACACGTTAAGCGAAAAAGACCTTGAAAGAGCTCTTGGAGCGTGCGATGGCAATTACTTTGTAACAGAATTTTCCACAGGCCTTTATTTTCTGCTGCTAACAAAGGATTGCGAGAAAATCTCCAAAATACCACAAAGAACGGTATTCGGAATATACCTTCTTGCCGTTAGTTCTGAAGGTTTTGCCAGGGCAAAGATGCTGGATCTAAGAGAAATGGGAATACCATCCTTTGTTCTTCATTTTAAAAAGAAAGAAAAGGATTACTACTCTACAATAATAGGAGCCTTTCCTAGCAGGGATGCGGGAAGGGAATATCTGAAAAGGCTAGACTGGGATGCTATACTGGAAAAGACGAACCTTCGTGAAAGGGGATTCGTCGGTTGCGTGATAAACTGTGGAGATTAACACCTATTGAAAGAAGATTGATCATAATCGGTCTTGTAGGATTCTTTTTCCTTCTAGGTCTGGTTCTAGAAAATGGTATGGAGAGAAACACAGGTGAAAAAACCAACTATTCACCACCAGAGAAATCTCCATTTCCTATTGATATCAACTCTGTCACTGAAGAACTCTTAGAAAAAATTCCAGGTATCGGTAAAGCAAAGGCTGCAGCCATTGTAGAGTACAGGGACAAACTGGGCGGTTTTAAAACTTGGGATGACCTTTTAAAGGTTCCGGGTATTGGAGAGAAAACGTTGGAGAAAATGAAGAAGCACATAAAGCCCTTACAAAAAATAGGGGATGAAAAGCATCAAACCAATGACACAAACAAGGCTACAAATGCTGAA
>JAMOOR010000167.1 GCA_027065235.1 Thermotogaceae bacterium
ATTTCATTTGGGGGAGGAGAAAGTATTTTTGTCGTTAAGGATTTAGCCATTTCGATAAAGGATGGAAAACCATATTTAGCCAATTTTAAGCCCAAATTGGGCGAACCAGACACTTTGTTCCTTATCAAAAAATGAGGAGGTGTTTTTAATGGGTAAAAAAGTCGATTGGGCTATTGGTGGGGGAGCTATCGGCTGGTTGTTAGGAGGCCCAATTGGTGGTGCCATAGGTGGATTTCTTGGATACATGTTGTCCCCTGAAACAGCAGAAGTTAAATGCCCTTATTGTGGTGCAGAGTTGGAAATTGAACCCGATAAAGGTGTTCTATGGGAGTGCCCCAAATGTGGAAATTCCTTTATTTATGATCCAGTTTACTCTTCTAAAGCAATAAGAGCCGGTGATGAGGATTATAGTGGTTACATTCTTTTTAGCACATTTTCTTTTCTTTGCGGATTCACGGCGAAACTCGATGGTCAGATAAGTTATACAGAGAAAGAGGCTTTTAGGGAATTGTTGGAAGAAGTAGGACTGGACTTGCAAAATATTGATTATCTTAGCTCTTTATTTGATTCGGACATAACTCAAAAAGAAGATCCAGATAATTTCTGGGAAAATGTTTTATTCCCCAGAATGCCGGCAGCTTTTTCGTATAAATCTGAGGAAGAGATATTTTCATTCCTATACATGCTTTTAGGCTCCCTATTTTATATAGCAAACAGTTCGCCGCCTATACATCCCAAACAGGAGCTTTTTATATTGGATATAGCTAAATCTCTTGGCATGGATGAAAGTTTGGTCTGGGAAATAAAGAATGACGTGCTCAATCCCTCAGAAGAAGATAACAATAACAAACTGGAAGAAGCTTATAAGCTTTTGGGACTGGCTTATGATGCGGATTGCAATGCTATAAAATCTGCATATCACAGGAATGTGAGAGATATACACCCTGACAAATATTCGGATTTACCGGAACCTGTCAAGCGGGTCTTGAACGAAAAAATGCAAAAATTAAACGATGCTTATGAGCTTTTAATTAAACATAAAAATTGTCATTGATAGGAGGTGTGAGATGGCAAAAGGGCTTTTAATCATCAAAACTTTAACCCCCACCCATCCGGGGGCAGGCACATCGCTCGGTGCCATTGATCTGATGCTCCAGCGTGAAGTGACAACAGATTTTCCATTCATTCAGGCTTCAACTCTGAAGGGTTCGATAAGAGCGCATCTTGAGAGACAGCCGGTCAATGATAAAGATTTAGCTCAAAGGCTACTCGATCTCATAAAGTCTTCCGAAGACAATGACCTGAAAGAAGAGGTTAAAAACCTTACACCGGACAAAATGACGGTTTTTAAGGCTCGAGCACTCGTCCAAAAGATGGAAAAATCAGGGAAAGAGGTCAAAGAATTCAAGCAGCTTTATCAAGATCTGGACAAAGTCTTCGGATCTTATGATCCCGACAGGGGAGTTAAGAAGGGCGCTTTGGTCATCTCTGATGCCAGCCTCCTTTTCTATCCAGTCCGTTCGCTCAAAGGACTCTATGCACTTGTTACATGCCCGGAAATACTGAGAAGGTTAAACATGCCGCATATTAACTTGGGAATCCCGGATAATCTTCTGGACATCCGGGAAAAGGACATAGTGAAAGCCCTAAGTTCCACAAAATCAAGTTACGAAATAAATGAAAGAATCTACTTTGAAGACCTGAATTTTTTAGTTGAAACTTTGAATGACAACGATCTCAATTGGATAAAAGAAAAACTCGGACTTGATGAAGGAATAAAAGCTCGCCTTTTTATAGTCCACGACGATATTTTCCGATATTTTGTAAAATTTGCCACGCAGGTGATATCAAGAAACAAAATTGACTATAACACAGGCACAGTGGATAAGAAGATAGGAGGTATATGGACCGAGGAGCATCTTCCACCTGAGACCTATCTGTTCTCGTATCTTGAAGACGACGGAAAGCTTGTTAACGGCTCGAAACCTGCATTTGATTGGATCAAAAGCAAGTTTAGCTCGTCCAATGTCATCCATCTGGGCAGAAGTGAGACGGTCGGAAAGGGATTCGTGGAA
>JAMOOR010000168.1 GCA_027065235.1 Thermotogaceae bacterium
GATGATTTTCTGGTCCTGGTTTTTGAAACTCACATGAGTATAGGAGCAGGATTGAGACAACTACAGCTAGCATAATCAAGACTTTCTTACTTCCCACTGAACTCTCCTCCCTTCGCTTGGAAATGTAAAAATGAATTCTTATGTTCTCTCACCTCCTCAGCTAACTGGGTGTTAAGGCTGATAATCGTGCAGAATCGTATTCGAAATTGTGAAGAGGATCGATCGGATGTATAGCTATAATATAACGCTTATATAATACCACAATTACACATAGCTATGGTTGTTTATAATAACATAATTTGTTGTGTCATGCAAATCGCATTTGGTAAGAATCCCAGTTATACGGGGAGATATTGACCAATTACTTTCCGATAATCTCCTCCTGCCTACGCTAAAAAACTCATACATGGAGGTACCATAAAACATGCATAGCTCTGTTAAGGAATGGGTGATGGTATATGATCTTGTAATAAAGTTCGCAAGTTCTTTCTTAAAAACTAGGTTTTATGTCCAGATCAAATGCCTATTATGCATTGTTTGGCCATGAGGAAAAAGTAAAATTCCCGCGGATGCGGGAAGGTTTGTCATCAATAGCTTATAAAATTCTCAATGCAAGCAGAAAAGCCTAATAAATTGAATAGCGCCTGATTACGAGTGAAAAAATATCAACCTCACTTCAAGCCTTTAAGCTTTGCTATCTCTTCAAGTAGTTTCTTCTCTTTCCTTGAAAGTTTCTTTGGAATGTCTACATAGACCTTCACAAGAAGATCTCCTCTTCTTCCATATTGATCAGGTACTCCCATTTTTTTAAGGCGGAATATAGTTCCATGAGCAGTTCCTGAGGGTATTTTTAGCGTAGTTGTTCCTCCCTCCGGGAGTGGAACTTCAATAACTGTTCCAAGAAGCGCTTCTGTATAATCTATCGTGGTTTCGTATATAAGGTCGCTACCGCTTCTTTTGAATCTATAATCTTCCTTTACCCTTATGGTTATATAGAGGTCTCCATAATCTCCTCCGTTCTCGCCGATGTGCCCGCCACCGGGGATCCTAAGTCTTGTTCCATCAGAAACCCCAGCTGGTATGTTCACCGTTATGCTTCTTGGGGTTTTCACCCTTCCAGTTCCCCCACATACATGGCAGACCTTCTCTATAATTCTTCCTGTTCCACCGCACATATCACAGACAGTTTGAGTTACAAAATATCCAAAGGGGGTTCTTGATTCTTGTCTTATATAACCCGTTCCCCCACATTTAGGACAAGTTCTATAACCGCTTCCCGGTTCTGCTCCTGTACCACCACAGTGAGAGCACTTATCGTACCTTTCGTACTTTATCGTTCGCCTTCCACCACTTATAGCCTCTTTAAAATCTATTGTCAAAACTATTTCAATGTCTTCCCCTCTTTTTGTTCTTTGTCTCTCTCTTCCCCTTGTAGATGTTCCCTCACCAAAGAAGACATCGAATATATCTTCCCCTCCAAAACTTTTCCCAAAGAAGCCTCCAAAAGTTTCTCCAAAGAATTCCTTTAATATTTCATCGAGGGATGGTATCCTCCCATCGTAGGAATATCCTCCTCCACCACCAGATGGTGGAACATCTCCCACGTATCCAAATTTATCATACATAGCCCTCTTTTCAGGATCTGAAAGCACTTCATAAGCTTCCTGTATTTCTTTGAATTTCTTCTCCGCTTCTTCTCTGTTATTTGGGTTAAGGTCAGGATGCCATTTTTTAATCAACTTTTTGTATGCCCTTTTTATCTCATCTTGTGATGCATTTCTTGGAACACCTAATATTTCGTAGTAGTCCTTCTTCATTAATTATCACCACCCTCCTCCTTTTTTGAAGGTTTTATTGCGACTTTTACTTTAGCTGGTTTCAAGACTTTTCCATGGAACTTATAGCCTTTTTCAACAACTTCTACTATAGAATACTCCTCATGCTCCTCGCTTTCTACCTTTTCAAAAGCTTCATGTTCAAAGGGATCAAACATCTCTTTTTCAGGATTTATAACAGCAAGACCCTCAGTTTCAAGGATATTGACTAACTTTTTATATATCTTCTTCACACCATCTATAAATCCCTCAGAGTTTTCTGCCATTTTAAATGCTCTATCGAAGTCGTCCAAAACCTGCGTTATCTTGTCCACCAAATATTCATTAGCGTTCTTTATTATCCTCTTTTTCTCCTCTGCAACTTCCCTTTTGTAATTCTCAAAAGATGCCCTTAACCTTTTTGCATAATCTTCCAATTCTTTATTTCTTTTCTTAAGTTCCTCATTTTCCTTTTTCAATTTCTCCAACTCTTTCTTTATCTCCTCAAGTTCTGATTTTTCTTTGTTGGAAGATCCTTCCATAAGTTTTTTTTCTTCTTCCTTTCCCTCTAACTTCTTTTCCTTCTTCTCTTTCTTTTCCTTCATATTTTCACCTCCTTGATGTGACCGTCAGATATTCTGTTAGTCTGTTGGATATGAACTCAACAGAGGAAATGATTCTTCCATATTCAACAAATTTGTCAGTAACAAGAGCCACATGACCAACAAGATCACTGCCTTTATAATAGGGAGCCACAAATGTAGAAAAGCTCTTCAGGTCTTTAATAGGATTCTCTTCTCCTATGAACACCACAAGCCCTCTTTTAACTTTTTTAAATAGATTGTCCAAAATTTTCGGAGTTTCTAAAATTCTGACAAGAGGTTCTATCCTTGCTGGTCTGTTTTTGATAACCTCATACATTCCACTGTAGATTATTCTGTCTTCTGATAAAATCAAACGCAAAATGCCTTTTGTAAGCTCAATAAACAGCTTCTCCTCTTCTCCTTTTGGTTTAAAGCTGCCTATTTTTTCTACAACATCACTTATGTACATACCAGAGAAAAGATTCATAAGTTTTTCAAGTGCTTCAAGCATTCTCCTATCCACCCGTGATATTGGAACAACTTTCGATATACCAAGCTCCGTTATGACAGTTATAACAGCCATATCTTCGCCAACGGGAGTAATATATCCCTTTAAGAGCCTTAAATTTTCCACATTAGGCTTCGTTATTATTGAAAGCCCTCCAGTTCCCTTTGAAAGGATTTTTGAAACGGCCGTGAGTATGCTGTCCAAGTCCCCAACTGGAAATCTCTGCGTCACCTCAAGTTCCACCTGTTCTTTTTCCTTTTTTCCAAGCTTTATCATTTCATCCAAGTAAAATCTAAGGCCCTTATCTGTAGGTATTCTCCCAGCGGAAGTATGAGGCTGAAAAACATAGCCCATCTCTTCTAATCTTTTCATATCGTTACGCACGGTGGCACTGCTCCAGTTTAAATTTGTAACCTGGAGCACTCTTTTTGAACTAACAGGCTTTTTCGTCTTTATGTATTCCTTTACAATAGAAAAAAGCACCTTATATATCCTTTCCTCATCTCGCCTCATTTTTAGCACTCCTCTCATTTGAGTGCTAATTATATTCTACCATTGATATTTGATGAAGGCAAACAAAAAAGGTTCAAAATGGTAAAATTATGATAAAAAGAAAAATCGTAAGGAGGTTCGACCATGTACAGGATCAGGATATATGGAGACCCAATATTAAGAAAAAAGGCAAAAAAATTGGAAGTCTTCGATGAGAACTTAAACGATATTTTGGAAGAGATGATAGAGACTATGTACCTTGGAGATGGTGTAGGGCTTGCGGCGCCTCAAGTTGGACTTTCTTTAAGAATCTTTGTGATGGACTGGGGAGAAGGACCGCTTAAGGTCGTTAACCCAGAGATTTTGGAATTCAGTGAAGAGAAAGTTGTTGATGAAGAAGGTTGTCTTTCTCTTCCCGAGATATTTGAAGATGTTGAAAGATCAAAATGGGTAAAAGTGAGATTTCAGGATGAAAAGGGAAATATCCACGAAAGAATCTTTGAAGATTATCCAGCGAGGATATTTCAGCATGAGTACGATCATTTAGAAGGAATTCTGTTCATTGATAGGATCTCGGCTGCAAGAAGAGCAAGATTGAAATCAAAACTTCTTGAATTAATGAGAAAGTCTCGTCAAACTTCAAAGAGGTGAGAAGATTTGAAGGTATTTTTCATGGGAACGGATGAATATGCAGCAGAACATCTGAGGTTCTTGCTAGAAAACGATGTTGAGATTTCTCTCGTTATTTCGCAGCCTGATAGACCAAAGGGGAGAGGGAAAAAGCTTCTTCCAACTCCGGTGAAGTTGGTAGCACAGGAATTTGATGTTGAGATCATACAGCCTCAGAAGCTCACAATAGATATTTCTGAAAGATTGAAAGAATACGATTTAGGGATAGTTGTCTCTTACGGGAAGATAATACCCCAGCATGTACTCGATGCACCAAAACTTGGGCTTTACAACGTTCATCCTTCACTTTTGCCCAGGTGGCGCGGAGCCGCGCCCATTCAGAGGGCTCTTGAAGCCGGCGATCAGAAAACCGGAGTTACCATATTCAAGGTGATAAAAGAACTTGATGCAGGCCCAATAGCTCTCCAGCAGCAGGTCAACATCGGCTACTACGAAACTTACGGAGATCTTTCAAAGAGGCTTATAGAACTTGGAAATGAGATGCTGCTTGAGCTTTTAAAACTAGCAGAAAGTGGAAATATAGAGCTAAAACCTCAACCAAGCGAAGGAGTAACTTATGCAAAAAAGATAGGGAAAGATGAACTCAAAATTGATTTTTTTGAGCCTGCAGAAAGAGTAAAGGATAAGATAAGAGCTTTTGATCCAAAGCCAGGAGTTTATGCTTTTTTAGGAGATAAAAGGGTGAAGCTCTTTGGCGCTATAGAGGTTTTAAAGGATTCTTTAACGCCTGGAAATGTTTTCAAAATTGATAAAGAAGGAGCTATAATAGGTTGTGGTGAGGGAGCTGTAAAAGTGGCTTTCGTGCAGTTCCCCGGAAAGAAACTCATCAGATTTATAGAAGCTGCCAACGGTAGGCTCGTTAAGGAAGGGGATAAACTGAAGTAAGCTATCTTATCACTTCGTTGGAGTGGTTATTTTGAAACAGAAGAAAATCTATAGAAGAATTTTACTTGTCATAGTTATCATCTACATCACAAGTTGTTTTTTCTACACAAAGTATGTAACGAATAAGGAGCACAGCATTTATGAATATTTTTCTGAGTTTTTATCTCATCAAGCATGGCAGCTTGATCTAAAGAATCTTTCTTATATGGCGGATAGTATCATACACGGAACAGATGTGTACAGAATAGTTGTTATAGATGATACGGGAGAGATACTGTATGACAACGAAGAGCAGCTTAAGCCATTTAAAAAGTTACTCTTAAAAACGGGTATATACTGGTTAAAAGTGCACCAGTTTGACATGAAATACAACGGTGAAAAATTTGGACAAGTTATGTTTTATTCCTTGAGGAAGGATTTCAACGTTTACGTTTATTTCTTTATAGGGGCATTGGGAGCTTATATGATAATACTCTATCAGCTGAACTTAAAAGAAGCCTTCAAAGAACTTGTTAAAACAAAGGAAGAACTCGAAGCAACCGTAGAAGAACTTGAAAACACTATAGAAGAGCTTAATAGAACGCAAGAAGAACTCATTAATTCTGAGAAAATGGCTTCAATTGGTAGATTTGTGGCAGGTATAGCCCACGACTTGAACACTCCCGCCGGTATTATCTACACGGGCCTTACAGAACTCCAGAGGTACCTAGAGAAGTTAGATGAATCTTACAGAAGTGGAAAAGTTAAAAAGAAAGATTTTGAAGAATTTTTGAGCATGTCTAAAGAGCTTCTTGATATGATGGTAAAAAATGTAAAGAGAATAGCTAATTTGGTAAAAGGTTTAAAAGGAGTGTCGTTACAGGAGACAGAAGGAAAACCAATAAATGTTAATCTTAAAGGGGTGATTGATGATCTTCTTTCTGCTATATCACCTAACCTGAAGAAGTCTAATGTAAAAGTTGAAGTTAGCTGCCCAGATGATCTGCAGATAAAGTCCTATCCATCCGCTATATCTCAGGTTCTTATGAATTTAATAGAGAATTCACTATTTCATGGTTTTGATGATAATATAAAAGATCCGATTATAAGGATAAAAGTTGAAGATAAAGGAGAATACGTTTGGATAACTTACGAGGATAATGGTAAGGGTATGCTTGAGAATGTCAAGAGAAAAGCATTTGAACCTTTTTACACAACGAAGCCTGGGGAAGGTGGAACTGGATTGGGGCTTTATATAGTTTATACTTTAGTTAAAAATAAGCTTAATGGAGAGATTACGTTAGAAAGTGAGGAAGGAAGGGGAACAAAATTCTTAATAGTCCTTCCCAAGAGCTTGGAGTAAAGGAGGGGAAATATGTCGGAATTTTTGGCTTTTATAGAGGATGAGGACAATAAGGAAAATCTTTCAGATAGATGGAAAATTCTGATAGTTGAAGATGATGAAGATGTACAAAGACTCACAAAAATGGTATTGAAGGATCTTCGCTTTGATGGAAAAGGAGTGGAGATATTAACCGCACATTCAAAGGAAGAAGCGAAGAGAATATTCAAAGAGCACGATGATATAGCTGTTGCGATAATAGATGTTGTTATGGAGGATAAAACAGCGGGGCTTGATCTTGTGAAGTATATTAGAGACGAGCTTAAAAACCATAAAACGAGGCTGATTATAAGAACTGGCCAACCAGGTTACGCTCCTAAAAGAGAGGTCATTCTAAATTACGATATAAACGACTACAGAGAGAAAACGGAGCTTTCAACGGAAATGATGATAGGCATAGTTATAACAGCTCTGCGTTCTTATAGAGATATCATTAACCTTGAGTTTGAAGGAAATCTTACGAAATACATCTTCGAAATGTCCCATGAGACTTCGGAAGGAAGCTCGTATATAAACCTTGCTCTTAATTCTATAAAAGCTTTGAGTAAAGCGCTGGGAAAATATGGGATAGGAGTCAGTGCTACCTTGGTTGATAAGAGAGGGGAGCATTTCCACTTCGGAAACAACCCACCGAAGATGAAGGAAGATTATTTCAACATAAAAGACGAAATTCTATGGGTTGATGACGATATTTTACTTGTAAACCTGTATGTTAGCAAAGTTAAAGAGCTCGTTATGGTAATCAAGTTTACCGGAAAATTAAATCCTGATTGGAAAGACAAAATAGTCATTTACATGCTTCAAACCTCAACGCTCATTAGCAATAAGATAATAAGGGATATGATAAACGATACGATGTATCAGATGATCTTTACACTGGCAGACTTAATAGAGCATAGATCCCTTGAGACAGGAGAGCACATTAGAAGGGTTGGAGAAATGAGTTACGCCTTAGCTAAGGCTTATGGACTAGATGAGAATATATCTCAGAAAATAAAGATAGCTTCCATGCTCCACGATGTTGGAAAGATCGGAATACCTGACATAATCCTCAATAAGCCTGGAAAGCTTACTGAAGAAGAGTTCGAGGTAATGAAAACGCATACGATAATCGGCTATAAGATTCTCTCAAAGCAAAAAAATGAGATCTTTGGGTTGGCGGCAAAGATTGCCCTCTACCACCATGAAAATTGGGACGGAAGTGGTTATCCTGAAGGCTTAGCAGGGGAAGACATACCTCTTGAGGCAAGAATAGTTGCAATTATAGACAACTATGATGCCTTGATATCTGACAGAGTTTATAGAAAAGCCTGGCCTGAAAACAAAGTCCTTGAATACATAAAGGACATGAAAGGGATAAAATTCGATCCAAAGATAACTGATCTTTTCTTCAAGTATTACAAGGATATAACAAGACAAAATATCAAAAGGGAGGAATGAGTATGGCTACGGTGGAAAGGTTCAATGAGGAGGAGATAACCGGTAGTAATCACTTTTTATCACCAGCAAAGGTAACAATAGAAACAGCCTTTTACAGGAACAATACCATTCTGGTCTCGTCGAGAAGAGAGGCCTATAAACTTGCCAAAAACTCCCCTGGAACGATAATCCTCGATTGGAAGGTCTATAACCCCCATCTTCTTGATCTGGATGAAGATACCCATGTTCTTCTTTTCAACGACGGAGCTGTTGTAGGAAGATACGCAAAGGGAAGAAGGATAATCGGTACTCCTGGTGTTGATAGCTCCTACTACCTTTCCATAATCAGAGAAGCTATCTACAACACCCGTTATAGAAAGATGTATCACGCAGTATCTTTCACGGGGCTTCATGAAGATTTCATGGTTAGGAATCATCTTTTAATACCTGAAGACCATGAAAATTTGCTTTATAACTGGCTTTTGAACTTCCAGCATGAAACACCGGAATATTCTGAGATGTATAGAAGATCAAAAAAGTATAACGAACCTGATATATACATATTCTCAGATCCGGATTGGAAGCATCCAGATTTCCCGATGGGGCTTGTTATATTTGATCCTGTTCATAATGTTGCCGCCATACTTGGAATGAGGTACTTCGGAGAATTCAAAAAGGCAACACTTACACTTGGATGGGGCACAGCCAGCAGAAACGGTTATGTTGCGTGTCATGGTGGGCTCAAAAAGTTCGAATATGATGGAAGATCCTTCGTTGCTGCGTTCTTTGGACTTTCTGGTTCGGGAAAAAGTACGCTGACTCACGCAAAACATGGAGGGAAATACAACATAACGGTTCTTCATGACGATGCCTTCATAATAAACCTTAAAGACAAATCATCAATCGCTCTTGAACCACAATACTTCGATAAAACGGCAGATTACACCACATCTTCAGAAGATAATAAATACCTTCTTACCATACAGAATTGCGGTGCTACACTTACAAAGGACGGAAAAATAGTCCCTGTCATGGAAGACATAAGGAACGGAAACGGGAGAGCTATAAAATCGCGGCTTTGGTCTCCCAACAGAGTTGATAAGATAAACGAGCCCATAGATGCGATTTTCTGGATAATGAAAGACCCAGCTCTTCCGCCGGTTATAAAAATAGAGGATCCAACCCTTGCATCGGCCATGGGTGCGACACTGGCAACGAAAAGAACATCAGCGGAGGCTGGTGTTGATACATCAAAACTTGTTATAGAACCTTATGCCAATCCCTTTAGAACATGGGTTTTGAATGATGATTTTGTAAGGTTCAAAAAACTTTTTGAAGACGGAGTATCTTGCTATGTGATAAACACAGGGCATTTCATGGATAAGAAGGTTCCAAAAGAGGTAACTCTTTCAATAATCGAGTCGATTGTCGAAGGGAAGGCAACATTTAAAGACTTCGTTGGTCCAATAAAGTACATGGAAATAGATGGATTTGAAGTTAAATGCTCAGATGAATATAAAAAAGCTCTTCTCAATTCCTTCAGAATGAGACTTGAGTACTTAGAGGAGAACTCAAAATCAGAGGGGATAAATCATATATCAGAAGATGCTGTCAAAGCAATGGAAAAGGTGTACGAGGAGGTTAAAAAACTGCTAAGGGAGGAAGCGAAGTGGGGAAATTAAAGTTAGTTGTTCCAAATCTTACCAAGTTTGATGAAAGTGGAAACTTGGTTCTTGATGAAGAGTACAAGAAATTCCTGGAAAAATTGGTAGAAAATGGTGTCGACGTTTTAATGCCCTGTGGTACCAACAGCGAGTTCCATGTTATGGATGTAGAAGAGAGAAAATCCCTGGTTGAGTTTGTTATCAATACCGTGAAAGATAAAGCAGAAGTTATGCCTCATGTCGGTTCTGCAAGTTACAAAGAAACGAGAATTTTAGCAGATCATGCGTTCTCCTTAGGAGTGAATAGAGTCTCTGTAGTTGTTCCGTATTATTTTGTCTATGATGAAAAAGCTTTGATAAATTACTTCACATCTCTTGCAAAAGAATTTCCGGACAAAGAATTTATACTTTACAACATTCCTGCTTTTGCAGGAAACACTTTGGAAGTTGACACCATTTTAAAGATCAAAGAAAAGGCTTTAAATGTCGTAGGCTTGAAAGACACCGCAACAAGACCATGGGTTGTTAGTGCGATAAAACAAGAAATTCCAGATTTTATAATCTATGGAGGAAACGATTCTACAATATTTGACTACATTGGAAGAGGTGCAGATGGACATGTTTCTGGAAGTGCCAATGTGTTCCCAAAGCTCGTAAGAAAACTTCTTGATGAGCTTGAAAAGGGAAATTACGAGCAAGCGTTTTCGCTTCAAGTTGAGATGGAAGAGATCGTAAAGAATGTAACGGGTCATAAAGCCTTCGTAGCTGCCAACAAATATGTTTTAAAAGCTGTGGGATTCGATCTTGGTTTTCCAAGGAAGCCTAATAGGCTTCTTGAAGACGACGAGAAACGAAAAATAGACAAGTTTCTCTTCAAAGTAAAAGATTGGGTGATATCTTGACGCAAATGAGGATAAAGCGTGTTAAACGGTTGCGGGCAGATGCCCGCAATTTTATTGTATGAATAACACTAAATTTTCGTAACTTTTTATTGGATGATCTTAAGGGGATGAAAAATTCCGTATTTCATTCAACTTTTGTATCGTTTACTTCTTTATACTTCCTACTTGTAAGCAACTAGATACTATCTCTGAAGTTACTATTTTATCTTATGTGTTAAAAGATTTCTTTATTTTTGATATTATATTCAGGAAAATTCATATTTTTGGGAGGTGCTTGGTGTGATAGACACGATTACCATGAAATGGAAGGATTTTACTCTCCATCTTATCGACCAAAGAAAGCTGCCGCTAGAAGAAATATACGTTCCATGCAAAACCTATGAAGAAGTGGCAAAAGCTATAAAGGATATGATCGTGAGAGGCGCCCCAGCTATTGGCGCAACAGCGGCTTTTGGTTATGTTCTTGGAGCGAAAGAGGCCGCCAATCAATCTGGTAGCTGGGAAAGTTTTATAGACAAAATGGAGAAGGTTAAAGAAACTCTTGCAAATACAAGGCCCACGGCTGTTAATCTTTTCTGGGCACTGAACAGAATGGAAAAGGTTATGAAAGAGTATGGAAAAATCGAAGGAATAGTTGAAAGACTGGAAGAAGAGGCTATAAAAATTGCAGAGGAAGATATAGAAACA
>JAMOOR010000169.1 GCA_027065235.1 Thermotogaceae bacterium
GGCAAGTTAGAAGGGAAGACGGGAGGATTTTTAATTTCTATGAGGAGGGTTGAATATGCAAGAGCTTCGGTACAACCCGATAACCGACGAGTGGATTATAGTGTCCTCTTCCACACAAAAAAGACCGGTGAGCCCGCCAAAAAGCTCTTGCCCAATATGCCCAGGTGGTGTTGAATTTCCAAATGAAGACTACGATCTTGTAGCCTTTGAGAACCGCTACCCATCTTTAAGAAAAGATGCTCCTGAGGTTGAATCCAATGATGACCCATTTAAAAAAAGAAGGGCGCAGGGCATTTGCGAGGTGATTGTTTACACAAAAGAGCATAACAGCGCCCTTTCAAGAATGGATCAAAATCAGGTGGAAAAGCTTGTATACATGTGGAGGGATAGAACAAAAGAGCTTTCAAGTTATGAATTTATAAAATATGTTTTCATATTTGAAAACAGAGGAAAGGAAGTGGGAGCGTCCCTTCCCCATCCTCATGGACAGATATATGCCTTCCCATTCATTCCCAAAAGGATAGAGGCAAAAATATCCGCCATGGAAAAGTATCACAGAGAAAACGGAAGATGTGTTATATGCGATGTTCTGCAAAAAGAGAGTGGGGAGAGAACGGTTTATGAGAACGGGACCTTTATAGCCCTTGTTCCCTTCTATGCAAGATTTCCCTTTGAGGTCCATATATATCCTAAAAGACATGTGTCAAGCGTCTTACAACTTCATCAAAATGAAATCAAAGATCTTGCGGAAGTTTTAAGGACAGTTACAAAAAAATACGATAAACTCTTCGATCAGGAATTCCCCTACATGATGATGCTATTCCAATCTCCGGTCAACAGCCTTGATGTAGATGATATCTTCCACTTCCATATAGAATTCAACCCTCCAAAGAGGGATAAAGACAAGCTCAAATGGATGGCAAGTGTAGAAACTGGAACATGGACATTCATAAACCCCGTCGTTCCAGAGGAAGCAGCTAAAATGCTCAGGGAGGTATCCATATGAGAAAAGCTGTGGCATCGGCACCGGGAAGGGTGAACATAATCGGTGAACATGTTGACTACAATGACGGATTTGTCCTTCCCTTTGCTATAAACAGAAGAACAACTGTAGAGCTTTCATTTTGCAGCAAATTCATCTTCCAATCTGAGCATTTTGGAAAAATGGAGATGGAAACTTTAGAAAAAACAGGAAAGTGGATAGATTATGTTATAGGTGTTCTTCTTGAAATAGAGAAGAGGAAAAACATAAATATCCCACCGCTTTGCGTAAATGTTAAGTCGAATCTTGAGTCAGGAGTTGGACTTTCAAGCTCTGCTGCCCTTGAGACTGCTGTAGCATTTGCTGCAAATGAGCTTTTAGAAGCAAATTTGTCCAAAAAAGAAATTGTTGAAATTTCCGTCAGTGCTGAAAGAAACTTTGCTATGGTCAATTGCGGAATAATGGATCAATACACTGCGGTATTTGGAAAGAAAGGTTTTGCGCTTTTAATAGATACAAAGCATGAAACTCATGAGTACATACCCCTTAACCTGAACGAATACAAATTCTACATAATAGATTCAAATGTGAAACACAAACTTGCCTTAGGTGAATACAACAAAAGGAGAGAACAGGCAGGTGCAGCGCTCAAGGCGATGGGGAAAAGATCTTACAGAGAAGTTACAGAAAAAGATTTGGAAAAGCTCAATGATGAAGTCCTTAAAAAAAGGGCATTTCATATAATAAAGGAGATAGAAAGAGTGAAAAGGGCAGCTGAAATGCTTAAAAAAAGTGATATTTCCTCTCTTGGCAGACTACTTTATGAAACTCACGAGAGTCTTTCAAAATATTATGAAGTATCCTGCAAAGAAACAGATTTCATAGTTGATTTTCTAAAATCAAACGGAGTCATAGGAGCAAGAATGGTTGGAGGAGGCTTTGGTGGTGGAATAATAGTTCTGTCAAAACCTGGTAAAATAGAGGAGATATATAGTGAACTCTCAAAGAAATATCACAAAAAATTCGGCTTTCACCCACGTTTCATAGAAATTGATAGCGATGATGGCGGTAGGAGTATAACACCAAAGC